>JASFJF010000394.1:0-4209 GCA_050122255.1 Desulfobacterales bacterium | reverse complement strand
TTAGCCATCGACCGCTATGAAAAAGAATTACCGCAACTGAACGCCTTTATATTACCAGGCGGCCATATTTCCGCCGCCTGGGCCCATGTGGCGCGAACGGTTTGCCGCCGTTGTGAGCGTAAGGCCGTATCGCTTATCGGCCAGTCGAAGAAACCAAAAGTTACCGAGCCATATCAACGCCTACTGGTCTTTTTAAATCGGCTGTCGGATTACCTGTTTATGCTGGCCCGCCACTGCAATCATATACATGGCGTAGCAGATAAACCCTGGATACCGTAAAGGCATTCCGCATTTGAAAAACCTGGCTTCAATACATGCGGCCGTCCTGTTGAAACGACGATGGCTTTCGGATAAAACGTTTGAAATCACAATCAGCAACCCTCCCGGTTTTAAATTTGAACCGGGACAGCGGATCAGCCTGAGTTTAGGCGGACACACGCGAGACTACTCCATCGTTTCGGGCACCCAAGAGACTGAATTGACTTTTTGCATCCGCAGCGTTGCCGGCGGCAAATTATCCACTCTTCTCAGCGTTGCCGAGAAGGGTACCCCCCTGTCCATTTACGGCCCCCACGGCTACTTTACGTTCAGGCCCTCAGCCCGACCGGCGGTATTTGTGGCAACCGGCACGGGCATCTCACCCTTTTGCTCAATGGCCCGATCGGGGATCGCCGAGTTTACCCTGTTGCATGGTGTCCATCTGGTGGAGGATCTCTATTATGCGAACCAATTTCAGCAAATCGCGCGGACATACGTTCCCTGTGTGACCGAAGCCGACCAATGGCCGGGAGTTGCTTTTAACGGAAAGGTCACTGAATATCTTGAACGGCGTTTGCCAGCGGGCGCCTATGATTTTTATCTTTGCGGCCGGAATGAAATGATTCGCGATGCCACCCTTCTCATCGATGAGCGTTTTCCCGATTCTCTGGTATACACCGAGATGTTCTATTAGCAAAAGGGTTCAAGGTTCAACGTTCAAAGGTTCACAGGTTAGAAATACCCGGAGTGGACTGGCCCCCAAACCACCGAACCCTGAACCGATGAACCTGATAGAAAAAGTAAGTATTGATCTCCGGGCTTTTTATGGCTAACCTACCCCTACGACCATCCCAACATAAGGAGACCGTATGAAGTTTGAAGCCATTGAGCGCGAAACCGTTATTCTCGATCCAAACAACAACATGGAGCGCAAATCCATTCCGAGCGAAATCCGCAAAGACCCGCTTACTGGCAGGACCTCGCGTATCTGTCACTTCATGCCCTTGAGGTGGGAAAAGCCTGATTTCGCTCAACTGGTGGCCGGCACCCAGGAATACTGCCCCTTTTGTCCGGATAAGGTCATGAAAGTCACCCCGTGTTTTCCTGAAGACGTCGTGCCCGAAGGTCGTATGGTTTTGGAGGATAAGGTATTGTTTCCCAACATCGCCCCATATGACAGCCTGGGTGCATGTGCCACCTTCAGCGGCCAGCATTTTATACCCATGACAGATATCACCCCCCGCCATATTGTGGATGCATTTCGTCTGGCGATCCAGTTCTTTCAAAGAGTTGAGGACATTCATCATCCGGAATCCGTCTATCACCTGATCAACTGGAACTATATGCCCGCATCCGGCAGTTCTCTCATTCACCCGCATCTGCAGGTATTTGCGTCAGCCTATGCGCCCCACCTGCTGCAGGAAGAGCTAAGCTGCGCCAAAACATATCTCCAGCAGCGGGGAACCAATTACTGGGATGACCTGGTAAAAACAGAAGAAACCGGCGGCCAACGCTTTCTGGGCAGAATCGGCCGCAGCAGTTGGCTGACCGTATATGCACCCTTGGGCGTGGCCGGCGATGTCGTTGCGGTTGTCGATGCCACCAGCTGTACGCTGGATCTGACGAACGATGATATTGATAACCTGGCGCAAGGGTTAACCAAACTCATGACCGCCTATGACAAAATGGGCATATACAATTTTAACATGAATTTTTTTCCCGGAGCCCGGGGAGATGACCATGCCCGCTTTCACCTGGTATTTTCACCGCGCACGTTTTTCAACCAAGCCTTGGGCACACCGGATGTCGGTGCTTTGCGCAATCTTTACAATGAGGGCATCTGCATGGCATTTCCGGAAGAAATCAACGAGCAACTGAAACCTGAATTTTAAATGAGGAGCCCACTATGGAATTTAAGGATGTTGTCAAGGCCAGAAGAAGTTGCCGCGCTTTTGAATCTGATCCGGTCCCCCAAGATCAACTATCAGCTATTTTGAAAGCCGGCCAGTGGGCGCCGAGCCCTTTGCATGCTCTGCCCTGGGAGTATATCGCCGTCACCGATGCCAGGGTAAAGGCCAAAATCAGAGAAGTTTCCGAAGCGGCTAAACAGGCTGTTCTTGACGGTGGCGGACCCGGATTTGCAGCCAAATACGCAATGGATTTTTTAGAGCAAGCGCCTGTTTTGATCATTGTCATATTCGATCCGACGAAAAAGGGATTGGGAGACTTTTTTAATCAGAGATACGGAGCCATCCAGGCTGTTTCGGCCTGCGTTCAAAACATGATGCTGGCGGCGGCGGAATATGGGCTGGGTTCGCTGTTCTTTACCTGGTTTGATCCTGATAAAATGCGACCGGTTTTAAATATTCCGCAACACCTTGAAATCGCAGCAATCGTGCCGATTGGAAAACCTTTGGGTGAGCTAAAGGCCCCGCCCCGCCCGGAGCCCAAGATTCATCACGATGCGTTTGGCGCCTCCGATTAGAGCTGTTTCAGCGTAAAGGGCCGTTGGCGGGTAATAGGGTTCAAAAACAAGCACCCGCGTCAGGCTGCATTTTTGTCCTTGGCAATCCGGCGACGCTCTTCCTCGCGGATTTCGCGCCTCAATAGCTTGCCCACCTTGGATTTAGGCAGCATATCGCGAAATTCGATGTATCCCGGAACCTTGTAAGGCGCTAAGCGGTCGCGGCACCATTGCTGCAGTTCCGCGCCCCCAACACCACGGGCATCTTCTTTTAATACCACGATGGCTTTGACCCGTTCGCCGACTTTATCATCGGGAACACCGACCACACAGGCGCCGATGACAGTGGGATGGTCCTGCAGCACGGCCTCGACCTCCGAGGCCGAGATCCTGAAGGCCTTGTGCTTAATGATGTCGGCCGAGCGCTCCACATAAATGATTTCGCCGTCTTCATCCTGTCGCACATAGTCGCCCATGCGGTAGTAGGTCTTACCGCTCAGTTCGATATAGGCCCGACGAGTCTCTTGCGGTTTGTTCCAGTATTCCTTCAGAGTGTAGGGTGATGTGACCAGCAGCTCACCGATTTCACCGGTTGCAACTTGCTCAAGCGTTTCGGGATCAACCACAATGCATTCCCTGCTTTTCAGAGGAAGCCCCAGCGTCGTTGGCTTGGGATCTTCATTAATGCGGCTGTAAGTCACGTGGCCGGCCTCGGTGGAGCCATAAACCTGATAAATGGGGATTCCCAGATGTTCATGCCAGCGATTAAACACTTCAATCGGTAAAACATCACCGCCGCAGTAACAATATCGCAAAGAGCTGAGATCATATTTGTCCAGGCGATCGTTTTCTAAAATCATGCGGTACAGGGCCGGGACACCCAGAAACCAACGCACTCGCATGCGCTGGATGCTTTCAAGTATGGCATCAACCAGGGGCACCGGCATCAGGACGGTGGTATTGCCCTTGTTAAGCCCAACCGCGATGAACAGCCCCAGCGCCATGATGTGAAAAAGGGGGTTAATTGCAATATAGACGTCCGCACCCTCTTTGAGGTGTCCGGCAGCCACATCGTCGGTGACATCGTTGACATACGATACCATTCCAATATGATTGCCGGGAACACCCTTGGGAAAGCCGGTCGTACCACCTGTATATAAAATGTATGCCAGGTCTTTCCAGGGATCGATCTCAACCAGAGATGATATTGGCGAATGATTGAGCAGTTTTTTAAATTCGTATACGCCCTCTGCCCGCTCGAAGTTCCCGCTGGGTATCTTATCGAAAATGAAGCCCAGATAGCGTTTCCAAAAAGGCAGAAGATCAACCAGGTTGGTGACAATAATGCGTTTGAGTCCGGATCCGGCAAACACATTGCTAGCGTAACAAAAATTGGTATCCTGGCAGATGATGGTTTCGGCCCCGGAGTCCTTGATCATATAATCGAGTTCATGGGATGTATAAATGGGGGACACCGGTACAAGCAC
>JASFJF010000393.1:0-4216 GCA_050122255.1 Desulfobacterales bacterium | reverse complement strand
ACGCGTTACCAGATATCCGATCAGCCGGTTGCAGGTGTTTTTTATGGCTTCTACAATGATAAATTCTTTGCCGTCTTTGTTAAGATGCACACGCCCGCTCAGTTCACCGAACTGAAAAAAGCGTTTGACACACAATATGGCGCTTCCAAAAGTTCTTTTAACTCCCAAACAAAACAGCAGGTGTATCGTTGGAAAGACGGCGACGTGAAGATTAAATTGAAAAAGATCGAAGCCACAGGACAATTCAAGCTGGCATTTTATTATGCGCCCCTTTCACAAAAACTTAACGAAGAGCGGTTGGAAAACATACCACCCGAAATATACAAAATGTCTGCTTCTCAAGAAGGCGAATCAACCAAATCAGTACCTTTGCTGGATGACTAAATAGCGCAACCTGAAACCTGAAACAAAGACTGATTTGGTAACGGTGGCGAAAGCACTCTGAATTTCCAATCCGCTATCCTCAATCGATGGTTAATTCGCGATGGACTTCGAATATATTGTCATTGGTTGCGGGATCATGGGCAGTGCTGCAGCCATGCATTTGGCGGCAGCATCCAAAGAGGTCGCTTTAATTGGACCGTCAGAGGCAATGGCCGACGCGGATGATGCTATTCCAAAAGCAAGTCACCACGATGAGGGGCGCATCACGCGGATGCTGGATGCTGATATTTTCTGGAGCCATATGGCCAGGCGCTCCATTAAGCGCTATCGCCAGGTCGAAAAGGCTTCCGGCATTCAATTTTTCAATGAATGCGGCTTCCTGTGGATCGACAATGCCCCGGTGCGCGTAGAACAAATAGTGCAGCGGGCGGCCGATGATGCCGTAACGCTAGAGCAATTAGCCCCTGAGCACATAAAGGAAAAATTTCCGTATCTATCAGAGCTCGGGATTTCCGCAGCCTTATATCAGCCCCACAATGCTGGAACAATCAACCCGCGGGCCTACGTTCGAGCCATGGCAACCTGCGCCCAGGCAGCCGGTGCCCGGCGTTTTAACGATCAGGTCATTCATCTGAACTTCACATCTGAAGGCGTTGATCTTCACACGTGCGCAAACCAAACCCTGCGTGCCGCCAAAATACTGCTTACCACCGGCGCTTACGGCGCCGTCGAGAGACTCATCGACCAGGAATTATCACTGAGTGCGTGCAGAACCGGTGTCGTTTTAGTAGAGGTGCCCCGCCAGGCAGTTGACGATGAACTCGCAGACATGCCGAGCATTATTTCACGAACGCCGCCGAATCGACCGAATACCTATTTGCTCCCGCCCCTGAAGTACCCTGATGGGAAATTTTATCTTAAGATAGGCATCGGCGAGCCGGGGCCGTTGCTGAATAGTGCCGATGAACTCAATCACTGGCTCCGTGACGGATACGACAATGACGTTGCTGCCGAATTGCTTGACGAACTCAGCCGCATAATGCCGGACTTAGACTTGTCCGGGTGGAAGTACATGCCCTGCGCAACCTGCCACACACCGGATGCGCGGCCGGTTGTTGACCTGATCGGCAACGGCAGAGTCGGACTGCTTTTAGGCGGTAATGGATACGCTGCTAAATCCGGCGATGCCCTTGGCGAGCTGGGTGCTGTGATGATGCATGGAGGTCTGTGGCCCGGGCCAATACCCAGAAGTGATCTATCAGTTGCCCGATTCAATTCAGACAAAGTTTTAAGTTAGGGTACCAAAACAAAATCATCCCTGACATCCGATAAGAAATTTATAGTTTAACGGACATCCCGCCCATATATGATCAACCTAATCCCCTATATTATGCATTTCCCGCCAATCCCAGGGTGAAAAATATTGATCCTGGAGCTCCCATATGCCTCTGGCATCCTCTTTTGCTTTTTTTTCAGCAGCCCGGTAGGCCGTAATTTCAAGCGTTACGGCCGTTACGCCTCTATAAACCTCTGCCAATCCGGCATTAATCATTTCAATATTGATGTTCACCTCATCTGCAAAAATTTCTCCCAGTGATTTCCCCGAAGCATCTTTTCCATAGAATTTGATATGAACAACTGTGTTTAAGACCAGACTGGAAAGATGTTCTTTGGATTTTAAGCAGAAGGGTTGACCGGGAAGTTCTTTATTCCTGGATATTTCAGGGGCATCAATCCCAACCAGGCGGATTGTGATTTCTTTCCCATTTTCGGCAACCGTAATGGTGTCACCATCATATATGCTGACAACTTTAAATTGATCGGCAAATGCTAAAAGAGGGCGTAATAAGAGCATACAGATAATAACAAAATAGCTAAGAAATTTTACGATAATGGAAACGCCTTTCAAATTTTACCTTGCACGCAAAATGGAATTTATCATACTAAAGCATCATGGCAACACGAAAATAATCTGTGTGATCTGCGGTTAGATGTTTACTTTTAGCTTTTGAATTCGATGATGATCTGTTGTGTTGACACATCTTTGATCTTCCCGCCGAGCTTCACGGTCACCGGCAGTAATTTGAAGTTCACACCGCCTGCGCCTTCTGTTTTGACAACAAATCGAATGGTCGCAGTCAGTTTAAAAAGGCGCAAAGGGGGTTTTCTTTGTGACGCCTTGTGAGCACTTTTGGCTGCCTCGATGATTGCAGTTGCCAGTGTATCTTCTAACGATCGTACCAACGCAGCATCGGTGGATTTCGGAGGTTTGAGCTCAAGATGGATTTCTTGCACCATTTCGTTGGTCACCGTGGACCCCAGTTGCACAATATACAATGATACCTTGCCGTCCGCTTTTGTAACCAGGGTGCTTTTTAATTTCAGGGTAATTTTATTTAACGGCGGTAGTTGATCCTTTTCAATGGAGTTATTTACCCGGATGAGGGTCTTCTGAACCTCGGTCAAAAGCTCATCCAGGACCACATTGTCTTCAGCTAGCCCGATAGAATAAGCGAGAACACAAAAGCCAATAACCAGGACACATAGATAGCATTTGCGCATTTTAGGCCCCATGGTCCAATTCCCCTTCGATTATATTGTTTGATTATGTCATGGTCGGTATAATTGCCTTAAAAGATAAAATTTATCGATAAATCTTGGATAGCAGGCTAATACAGCATATAGGCAGGTATGCATATGCTCGCAAAATATAGCCTGAAATGCAAGAATTTCCATAAAAAAACACAAACAAACGGCACACCCGTGACATATTGACATTTCATATGGTTTTTTTGGGCGTACCCCTTTTTCCCCTACTGCTACTCGACTTCAAAACCCGCATCGTATTTTTCCTTTTGATTATTTTTCGATGTCTGGTAAACTGTAGACACGCTTCATATCCTAAAACCTTACAATGAGGCCGTTTCCTGGTTGACTCGCGATGTCGAAGAGCGAAAATGCCAAAAACGTCATGTTTCTGAATCAAGCAATGAATCCGAAGCCATTCGAAATGCCATTAAAAAATAGATATGCGAGACAATAAACTTATGGGAGCTATAAGGAAGGTAAATGAACTTTCTTTTGGGGCCATCAATATTGACGGGAAAGATTATTTTAAAGACATCGTGATACACAAAGGCAAAATTGAGAAGAGAAAGAAAAAAAAATCAAAAATATTCAGGATCCAATTTGGACATACCCCGCTTTCACACCTGGAAAATATCCCCTGGAACTGTAAAAAGCTTATCATCGGTACCGGTCATGGCTCTGCCTTGCCGGTAATGAAAGAGGTGGAAAAAAAGGCGAAAAAGAAAGGGGTAGAGCTTGTTTTTATGAGTACGCCGGACGCGATTCTTTACATTAATGACAAAGATACGAATCTCATCCTTCATCTTACCTGCTAATTTATTTCAGTTTGTGTAATAGCTTGCAGCCTTCCCATCGCCAATCTTGATTGTTATCTGCCATTTATGTATTATGGCCTATCTTAGCGGAGTGGGGTGCCGGGCTTTCAGATGACATCTTTCTAATAACGAACATGCCTGGCTTTCACTTCAGAAAGGGGTAAGTGCAATGTATCTCAAGCAATCGGATCTGTTCACCGGTCTGGGTCACAACTTTCTGAAGCAAGCCATGGCGATCGCAGAAAAAGTGTCATTTGAGAAGGGGGCTACCGTTTTGAAGGAAGGCGAGCCGGCGGATTATTTTTTTATTTTGATTGAAGGTCAGGTTAACCTCCTCCTGGGAGATAGCGGTACGATGGTTTACCGGATCTGCGGTCTTGGAGAAATGTTTGGCTGCTCTAGCCTGATTGGCCGGGACACCTACTTTC
>JASFJF010000392.1:0-4251 GCA_050122255.1 Desulfobacterales bacterium | reverse complement strand
GCACGTGGCTGAATGCTGAAAAACAAATAGCTTTCTTTTGCTTGACGGAGAAGACACCCGTCGGATTGTGGGGGGCGTTAGAAAAAATATCTTCTGCCATCAGCGCCTGAAACAGCTCCAGCTGTGCGGCATGTGCGCTGTCACCCATTTTAACGGGTAGCAGGGGCTTGATGAGAAAAAAGCCAAAAGCAACACACACGCAGCAGATATAAAACCACCGAATTCTCATATTGTATTTTTCCATAAATATTTATTATGCTTATAATTTTGCTTTTTCAAGGAGAATTTCGGTATTATATATATACCAGCGTTTCGAACATGTAAACTCGGTTTGGCACACCAAAATCGAACTCCCGACAAATATAAGCATACATCTGAGGCACGGTAAAGCATTCCAAATATGGCTGTCATAAACTGACGAAGCTTATTCGCTCAAGGTTTACCAAAAGATGAATTGCTTAAAAAAAAGGATTGGTTCTGCTATTATGGCTCATGACGACCGAATAATTCAGGATCCCGCTCCGGGAACTCGTCTGGTACGATTTTGCGGAGACCTGCTCAATTTTACCCTTCAGCTGCCCAACTCCCGGGCCGGTAATGCATGGGTACGCACCAATATTGGCTATGCCAGCATCATCAGAGATGAAATTATCCGGGAGGTCGAAGAGAAGAAAACGCCGCTCGGCAAAGCCTGGTTCGACCTTCCCATGCAACGTCTGGATGAACGGCGTTTTGCGGCGACGCTGCCGTTGTGCGAGGCCGGTCATTTTGAAGCAAAATGCTATTTTCTAGAAGAAGGCGAAACCCAGCCCACATGGCCGCCGGGGCTTAACACGGCCGTTAACGTGGAGTCGGCCGACGCCTGTTGTGCCAACATCATTTACAATGCCTTTGTGCGTCAGTTCGGCCCCAACAAAGCCGGCCGGCAAAATCTGAATTCAACTGATGAACGCTGTGTTCAGAGGCTGGATCGCAGTGGTTATACCGTTATTCCGCCGTCGGGTACATTTCGTGACCTGATTGAAGAACTTGATTTTATTATCGGCAAGCTCGGGTGCCGTTTGCTGATGCTGCTTCCCATCCATCCCACCCCGACCACCTATGGGCGCATGGGAAGATTCGGCAGTCCTTATGCCGCCTTGAGCTTTACCGAGGTTGATCCCGCCCTGGCGGTATTCGATCCGCATGCCACCCCGCTGGAGCAATTCATCGAGCTGGTGGATGCCGTGCACCGGCGCAATGCCAAGATCCTGATCGACATTGCCATCAATCATACCGGCTGGGCCGCGCGCCTGCACGAAACCCATCCCCAATGGCTGGTCCGAAATCCAGAAGGCCGCATCGAGGTGCCCGGGGCCTGGGGTGTTGCCTGGGAGGATCTGACGAAATTGGACTATTCCCAACCCGAGCTGTGGCAGTACATGGCGGATGTGTTTCTCAAGTGGTGCCGGCGGGGGGTGGACGGTTTCCGCTGTGATGCCGGTTATATGATACCGTTGAAGGCCTGGCGCTATATCGTTGCCAAGGTACGGACCCAATTTCAGGATGCAACCTTTTTGCTCGAAGGTCTGGGCGGTAAAATATCAGTAACCCGTGATCTGTTAAACAACGCTAATTTGAACTGGGCATATTCCGAGCTGTTTCAAAACTACAACCGCAATCAGATCGAGCATTACCTGCCCGAGGCTATCGACATCTCGAATAAAGACGGGATAACCGTGCATTTTGCAGAAACCCACGATAATCCCAGACTGGCGCAGCAATCTGAAACATATGCCCGTATGCGAACCGCCCTGTGCGCTCTGAGTTCGCACAATGGCGCCTTTGGTTTTGCCAATGGTGTCGAATGGCTGGCCACCGAAAAAATAAATGTTCACGACGCCGCATCGCTAAACTGGGGGACGGCATCCAATCAGATTGCTGAGATTCGGCGCTTGAACCATCTGTTAAAGGTCCACCCGGCATTTCACGAACAGGTCGCTTTGAGCATGCACCAGCAAAATGACGGTAATTACATCGTCTTGCTGCGGCACCATCGTCCATCGGGAAAAAAGCTGTTGATCGTTGTCAATCTGGATCCCGAAAACCGGACCATCGCAACCTGGAACCCTGCGTCAACGGGGCTGGATCCATTTATATATTTTGACCTGCTCACCGGAAACCAAATAGAAGCTGCCAAATCCAATAACTTGTGTACCCTGCAGCTGGAACCCGGCCAGGTGCTTTGTCTTTCAACTCAGGCAGAGGAGCTGGCCCAGGTCGGCTCGTATCCTCAACGGCCTTTCGCGCTGCCTGAACGCATTGAATACCAGCGCCTGTCGGCTAAAGCGATTGAGGTCGCTTCCTTCTATCGGGGTATGGATCAGTTCACCCCTTTTGATCGCAAAGGCGCTGTGCAACAGCTAAAAGAAGATCCGCTGGCGTATTGCAAACAGCAGGTTTCCAATGGGAAGCCGCCGCGGGTTATCACCTGGAAATGGCCGCAGGATTTGCGGCGGGAAGTCATGATTCCGCCGGATCATCTGTTGCTCCTGCGCGCTGATTGCGCCTTCCAGGCCCGCCTGGCCGATGGAGACCGCACACTCGCTTCGGAGGCCAGCCTGCCGACCGTTGAAGAAAATCATTTTGTGCTTTTTTTACCGTCGGCGGTTCCGCAAAGCATACACCGCTGTACCCTGTCGCTGTCGGTTTACGATCAAGCGCAGCCGTCCGGTTGTCGCCATGCTAAAGGCCATGTGATGTTGCTGCCGACTGTTAGCGATCTGCCTATCAAGCAGGTGTTTAACCATTCAGACTTGCTCAATGAGACGTTTACCTTTCTGGCAACCAACGGCCGTGGGGCGATGCTGCGCATTCCGGTTGCCTGGAACAGGCTTAACAGCCGCTACGACGGGCTGCTGGCCGCCAACCTTCACCCGGATGTACCTGAAGATCGCTGGATCATGTTCAGCCGCTGCCGGACCTGGGTGGTATATCAGGGCTATTCACAGGCCTTAAATATGGATTGCCTCGAAAAATTCCGGACATCGACAGATGGCAGCGGATCCTGGCAATATCATGTGCCCACCGGTCAGGGTGAACATGTTTTGCTGACCGTTCGCATTACAATGCTGGCAGGCCAAAATTCAGTGGCCTTGCACTTTTTGCGTCATCCGTCCGACAAGCGGCCCCAACGAATGGCGGATTCAGAGCCGGTTGAAATCATCTTGCGGCCGGATATTGAAAGCCGCAATTTTCATGCCACCACCAAGGCCTATCAAGGCCCTGAAAATCAGTGGCCGCAGGCCGTGGATGCTTTTTCAAACGGCTTTGAGTTTAGGCCGGACGCCCATCATCAGCTCCGCATTCAGATGGACGAGGCCGTCTTTGTAACCGAACCGGAATGGCTGTACATGATCCATCGCCGTCAGGATGCCCGCCGGGGACATGATCCGGATTCAGATCTGTTCAGTCCCGGGTATCTGCGTGTTAAAGTCGAAGGCAATCAGTCTGTAACCCTCAGAGCCACCGCTGGCAATGCACAGGATCTATCGAAAAAAGGCGCATCCGTTTCCGATCCCGCGAGGGCAACGGGCGCAGCAGAAGATGATACCCACAGAGCGGCCAGCGCAATTCTCAAACACAGCCTGAACCATTATATCGTCAGACGGGATGATCTGAAATCGGTAATTGCCGGTTACCCCTGGTTTCTGGACTGGGGGCGGGATGCTCTTATTTTTGCGCGCGGGTTGGTGGCCGCCGGAAAGGCGGCACAGGCCCGCGATATCCTCGTTCAATTTGCACGGTTTGAAAAAAACGGTACGCTACCGAACATGATTCAGGCCGAAAATGATGCCAATCGCAGTACTTCAGACGCACCGCTCTGGCTGCTAACCGCCAGCGCTGATTGGGTCCGGTCTGAGGATGATAACTCATTGCTGGCAACCGATTGCGGCGGGCGCAGCCTGCGACAGATCCTGATCTCCATCGGGCGATCCTTGAAAAAGGGCGCACCGAACGGGGTTCACATGGACCCGGAATCGGGCTTGATTTTCAGCCCGACCCATTTCAGCTGGATGGACACCAATCACCCGGCCGGTACGCCCCGTCAGGGCTACCCGATCGAAATCCAGGCCTTGTGGTTTGCAGCCCTGAGCTTTTTGGCTAAAATCGATGCGGCTGCATCCCGTTCGAACTGGCAGCAGCTGGCCCAGCAGGTTCAACACTCGATCCTGAAATATTTCTGGCAGCCGGAATTTGCAATTTTATCCG
>JASFJF010000391.1:0-4255 GCA_050122255.1 Desulfobacterales bacterium | reverse complement strand
CCTCGTTGTCTACAAAGAAGAAATAAGAGAGATCGTTGATACCTTGCAAAACAGCGGTATTCCGGTCGGTCTGCTGATCGACCCGGATCCCGAACAGCTCAAACAGGCCCATCGCACCAATGCCCAGATTGTCGAGCTCCATGCCGGTGCTTACTGTGATGCCAAGACATCCCAAACACGGCATCAGGAATTTTTAAAAATGATGGATGCCGTCAAACTGGCTCAAAAACTCAATCTCAACATTAAAGCCGGCCGGAGGCTGTGTTACAAAACAATCAAGGCATTCAACGGTCTGGGTGAAATCGACGAGTTCAGCATTGGACACAGTCTGATTTCGCGTGCCGTTTTAAAGGGCATGGAAAAAGCCGTCAAAGAAATGATAGACCTCATACGCACCCTTTAAGTCATCTGGAGCCATGTCGAAAATAATCTTACCACGAAAGCACGAAAGCATAAAAACACGAAAAAAAATTAAAATAACGGGCTTCACCGTTTTCGTGTTTTCGTGGTTAATTTATCTTTATGTTTCCGCTTCGTCATTTATGGTGTAAAAATACTGTTTTTTACTGTATCTGCTTTCGGAGTTGCAAATGATTCTCGTAACCGCTGCTGAAATGCAGAAAATGGATCACCTGGCGATTGAAAAACATTCAATTTCCGGTCTTGAGCTTATGGAAACCGCCGGGCAGGGTGCTACGATCGTGCTGCTCTCTCTATTTGCTGATCAGGCCGAAGATAGCGTCAGCATTATATGCGGGAAGGGAAACAACGGTGGCGATGGTTTTGTTATTGCCCGAGAGCTGGCCGCCAAAGGTTTCAATGCAACGGTTTATTTGCTCGCCAATACCGAAGCCGTCAGAGGGGATGCCGCCGTTAATCTAAAGCGCCTTGGGGCATGCAACGTTCCGGTCATCGAAGTGCCGGATGAAGATTGCTTTTCGACAGTTAAAACCGACATCGCCCGTTCGGGACTGCTGGTGGATGCTATTCTGGGTACAGGACTAACATCTGATGTCAGAGGTTTTTTTAAATCCGTCATTGAATTTATGAACCGTACCGGCGTCCCTGTATTTGCGGTCGACATTCCATCGGGCCTCAATTCAGATACCGGCCAACCCTGCGGGGCAGCTATTCAGGCACAAGGCACGGCTACTTTCGCCCTGGCTAAAATCGGTCATTACACTTATCCGGGCGCTGCGTACACCGGCAAGCTTGAAATTGTTGATATTGGCATACCGGAGGCTGTCGTTGAAGCAGTCGGCCCGAAACAGTACCTGCTCGCTGCCGATCGCATCGGCGGCTACTTTCAACCGCGCCCTGCAGATATGCACAAGGGCCAAAGCGGCCACGTGATGGTGGTTGCCGGCTCAACCGGCAAGACGGGTGCAGCTGCGATGACGGCCGTCTCGGCTATGCGTGCCGGTGCCGGCCTGGTGACGCTGGGCATTGCCGAAAGCCTCAACCCCGTTGTCGAAGCGCAGGTATTGGAAGTGATGACAGCACCTTTATCGCAAAGCCGCAGCGGCATCCTCGCAGACAGCGCCCTGGATGAAGTCCTCGCACTGGCAGACGGAAAATCGTGTTTGGCCATCGGGCCCGGGATCGGCCAGGCTGCAGAAACCCGAAGTCTGGTTAGAAGGGTCATCAGCCAAATTGACATACCAATGGTCATCGATGCAGATGGTCTCAACAACATTGCTGCGCAAACCGGTATCCTGAAAAAACTAAAAGCCCCGGCGGTACTGACTCCCCACCCCGGAGAGATGGCCCGGCTAATCGAATCCACACCGACAGCCATTCAGCATAATCGCCTTGGGTGTGCCCGTGATTTTGCCACCCATTTCGGCGTGCACCTTGTCTTGAAAGGAGCCGCAAGCGTTGTCGCCCACCCCGATGGCTCGGTCTATATCAACCCTACCGGCAATTCCGGGATGGCATCCGGGGGAATGGGTGACGTGCTAACCGGTGTGCTGGCCGGATTTATTGCCCAGGGGTTTTCTCCAAAAGCAGCCGCCCATGCCGCTGTATACATTCATGGAGCTGCTGCCGATAGCCTGGCAACATCAATGGGGCCGTTTGGTTATCTGGCCGGTGAAGTGATGAATGCGATTCCGGGAGAAATCAAGAAAATAATGGCCTAACGGGACCTGTGACGATAAACTGACTCATGGCTGATAAACACATTTTGATAACAACTCAATCGAAAACCGAAACGCAACGTCTTGGGCAAATGATAGGCACCGCCATGGAACAGCCGGCCATCATGGCCTTGAGCGGAGACCTCGGAAGCGGCAAAACCGCTTTTGTACAGGGGTTGGCGAAGGGACTTGATGTTTCTGAAAACTATTATGTTACCAGCCCGACCTTTACCCTTATTAATGAGTACCCCGGACGGTACCCGCTTTACCATGTGGATCTTTACCGCATCGAACACCTCTTTGAACTGGAAGACATCGGGCTGGACGATGTGCTGCTGGCAGATGCCGTCATTGCCATCGAATGGGCTGAGAAACTACCCAACAAAGTGCTGTCAAAATACCTGCAACTGCGATTTGAAATTGCCGGTGAAAGCGCCAGGCGTATCGATCTATTTGCATATGGACATCCGGCCGTGAATTTGCTAAAAGCTCTGGAACCTCAGCTCAATGATATAAAAAAGCCATAAAGCGACGCATGAGCACCGCATGAGGGTCAGTATTAAAATTTAGCCACCAAGACACAAAGGCTTGAAGTATTAACATGATCGTAATCTTCTATCATCTTAAGGTTTCCTCGTGTGCTTTGTGGCGAGAGGAGAAATCAAGAAACAATGGGGTTAATTGTTCAAAAATACGGGGGGACCTCCGTTGCCAACCTGGAGCGAATCCAAAACGTGGCCAACCGGGTTGCCAAAACCTATGATAAGGGCAATGCGGTCGTTGTGATTCTTTCAGCCATGGCCGGCATCACCGACAACCTGATCGATATGGCCACCAATATCTCTCAGAAACCCGACAAACGAGAGTTGGATGTTTTGCTGGCCACTGGCGAACAGACCACCTCAGCTTTGCTAGCCATGACACTTAAATCCATGAATTACCCGGCGCAGTCGCTACTGGGACATCAGGCCGAGGTTCTAACCGACCAATGTCATGGTAATGCACGCATTCTTGACATTCGGACTGACCGTATTCGGGAATTGTTAAAGGATCAGCATATTGTTGTGGTGGCCGGATTTCAGGGCTGCGATCCGAATGGCAACATTACGACCCTGGGTCGCGGGGGATCGGACACATCCGCAGTTGCCATCGCCGCGGCACTGAACGCCGATGTCTGTGAAATTTATACCGATGTGGACGGCGTTTATACGGCAGATCCAAACATTTGTCCGCAGGCCCGCAAACTGGATGCCATCTCATATGACGAAATGTTGAACATGGCCAGCCTGGGCGCCAAAGTCTTGCAAATTCGATCGGTGGGATTTGCCAAAAAATACAACATACCCGTGCACGTCAGATCATCGTTCAGCGAGGAGGAGGGAACCATGGTAGTCGATGAAAACTCCGGCATGGAGCGCCTGGTGGTATCTGGCGTTACCCATGATAAAAATCAAGCCCGCATCACCTTAAAAAAAGTTCCGGACATCCCCGGGATTGCTGCCAAAATTTTTACGCCTGTGGCCGAGGCCGGAATCGTCGTGGATATGATAATTCAAAATACCCGCGCGGGAGGGCAAACTGATTTAACGTTTACCGTGCCAAGGGCCGACTTTAAGCAGGCACTCGAGATGCAAACAAAGATTGCCAAAGAAATTCAAGCCGAGGATGTGTTTGGGGACGAAAATATCGCCAAAGTTTCCGTCATCGGGGTGGGCATGAAAGATCACTCCGGTGTCGCTTCCAAAATGTTCAATGCCCTGGCCAAAGAAAATATCAACATTATGATGATCAGTACTTCTGAGATTAGGATTTCCTGTGTCATTGAAGAAAAATACACCGAACTGGCCGTGCGCGTGCTACACTCGGGTTTTGGGTTGGATAAGGACAGATAGCAACTATCTGAATCCTGCATGAAAATGAATGAGAAGTTGATATTACCATTCATCTTTGCGAGATAAAAGCATAGAATTGCATATGAAAAAATTTAGCAGAGAGCAGATGATTGTCGCGCTGCTTGTCGGTGCTCTTATCCTGGGCATTTTCATATATAGACGTTTTTATATGTTGTAGAACAGATCGCATCTGAGTATACCTGCGCCAGGGCCGGTTTCCGGAGC
>JASFJF010000390.1:0-4274 GCA_050122255.1 Desulfobacterales bacterium | reverse complement strand
GCTCATTTAAGTCAGAGCAAACCTTGATGCTGTTCCAGAAGGCCCAACGCTGGTGTGTGATAACGATTGCCGATGGAAGCTACAATACGAATGTTAAAATTTGGGTTGCCCCAACACTCTAAAACACCCATTCTGTTTTCTAAAAAGGTAGCCAATTCTATTTTGGATTGAAGGTAAGTTTAACGGGGGGTTTTATGAAACATGAGAATGAAAACGCTGCCAAGCTGCGCACGGGACTCAAACGCAGGGAGTTCATGGCTATGCTGGCGGGCTGCACCGCCGGTCTAATGGTGCCCAGCCTTTTCCATGGCAAGGGAAAGATTGCCGCGGCCACTGCCTCCCGCTCCGACCGGCTGGGCAGGCTCCTGCCCCTGCGCAAGTTGGGTTCTTCCGGTGTTGTCGTGACCAACCTGGGCGTGGGCGGAGCCCATGTGGGGAGTGCCTCGGAAAAGGACGCACAGGCCATCATCGAAAAGGCCTTGGAGGAGGGGGTGCGCTTCTTCGACAACGCCCCCTTCTACAGTGGTGGAAAAGCAGAGGAACGCTACGGAAAATTCCTCACTCCCAAGTACAGGGACGTTTCCTTCATCATGACCAAAACATTGGCTACAAATAGAAAGAGTGCCCTGAAGGACCTCGACAATTCCCTCTCCCGCATGAAGACCGACTACGTGGACCTATGGCAGGTGCATGCCCTTGGAAGCCCGAGGGATGTGGAAGAGCGTGTCCAAAACGGTGTACTCGACGCCTTTCTCGAGGCCCGGGAAAAGGGCAGGGTCAGATACACCGGCTTCACCGGCCATCAGTCCTACAAGGCCCACCTCAAGATGCTGGAGGAGCTCAAAAAAAGGGGTTTAAAGATGGTCTCCTCGCAGATGCCGGTTAATCCCGCCGATCCCCACTACGAGAGCTTCATCACTCACGTGGTGCCCAAGTGCGTGAAGGCGGGCATTGGCGTGCTGGCCATGAAAACGCTGGCCGACGGACGTTTCTTCGGTGGGAACAAAGGTTGGCGTCGCACGAATGTCTCCGTCAAACCGATAATACCGGCGATTCTTTCCATGGAGGATGTCTTCGGTTTCGTGTGGTCCCTGCCCATTACCTCCCTTGTCAGTGGTATGGAAAGCGTCCAACAGGTTTCCCAAAATGCTGCCATTGCGCGCAAAACATGGAACTGGAACCAGGCTGAACGCCAGAAACGCATCGACGCGGTGGCCCCCATCGCCGGCCCGGATCTCGAGTTTTATAAGAGCTGAATTTTTAATTCTCGGCGAATCAATTGCCTTCCCTTACCCGGTGCCGGGGTTGCGATTCTGAAGGCAAATCCAATTCAAGTTAAATTCTAATTTTGCCGATGTTTAGCTTGGACCTGCCATGATGACTGCCCTCAATGCTCATGGTATTGTCCTTAGGTGGTCTCACACGGGGACCACCCAAAAGCACTTAATCAAGATTGATTATGATAAGTTTCCTTCATACAGCATTATCAATCGTCACGATATTTTTCGTTTTTTTTATTATTCCCTGAATTCTTGAATCCATTTTGAACCTGGCATTTATTAACATACTGATGTGCAATCAATAACTTAACCGATTGAAATTTATACATTTTAATTGACATTTTGTTTAAAATCTCTTATAATCAGGATTATTTAGCGCTTACTTGTATTAGCTGCTTTCATTTAATCGTAAATCTAAAATTGAAAACGAATGGATTGATCGTCGTATTATTCTGATTGGAATACTTTCAAATAGCGAAGCGGATAATGATGAAAAAAAAATCGAAATCAAAAAATGCTCGAGTTACTGACCCCTATCTTGATCGCCGCTCGGGAGAAGATAGACGGCAGGTTTATGATTCAGATTATTTTTTAAACGGTGGGGTGGAAAGAAGGACGGGAAAGGATCGCCGGAAGCAAGGCGAACGTCGAGATGGCTACATCAGAGTAACAAAGTGGTCAAGTGTTCGAGTAGAAACAAAAGGATCGGCTTAAAAATTATTTTATTTTGAAACTTAAATTGACGTTACCGTATTAAAATTTTAATTGTATTAAATTAAAACTTGGTTGGGTGAATCCGAGCTTATGGATTCGCCCATTTTTTGTTGTCCGAATACCGCATTTTTTAGGTGGACGCTTTGACATTGATTACCCAACACCCGCATTATAAAAATAAAGAGGTCGTGGAGACTTGGCTTAAAGCCATTGAGAAACACCCTCGACCTGAGGATTTATTTAAACCCTTAATCGAAACCGCAGTTAGAAGTAGCAAAGATGGACTCAGAGTATTGTCAGCATATCAAACTAATCCTGGTAAATATGAAGCAGCAGCAGCATATTTTGCACATTTTATGACTGAATTTTTTGAAATTGAAGGTTATTCATACGACTTTAGTACCTGGATGACAATCGAGGAAGCGATGGGATCAATAGGCCAAAAGCCACCCGAACGATAAAGAAAGGAGATGCACCGATGAAGGTAAAGAATTTGTTAAATCCTGGAGCGTTTTTATAGATCCAGGAGCTATCTTTACTATTGGGCATGAGGTTTAATATTTGTCTCTAATAAAATGGCAGTATCGATTTAGATTCTGCCATTATGCTAAATTGACCGACCCCAAAAGCGTGTGAGATCAGATTCAGACAATTGCTTTTGCCAATCATTACGGCCTGTCGGTCAGTCTGTACACCAATGGAGCATTATTGACTGAAGAAAAAAGCTCTCTATCGTTTTTTGTAAAGCATCGCGGCTGGTGGTCCAATCAGCACATTCCTGGCTTTGCTGAAGAGATTTAAAGCGGTCGGGGGCATTGCGCTTTGATGAATGACACGTTTGTTGTATTGGCCGATGGAACCTGCACATTCTGCTGTAGTGACTATGAGGGAAACCTGAACCTCGGAATATTATTTCTTTCAGGATCATTTGAAGCGGTACGGAGTGGGGAGCACAATCAGGAAAGTCAAAGAAAACGTTGGAAGAAGGCTGTTTTCCTGAGATAGTGCACATATTCTAACTAGATATGGCCATAATAATCCCTGTGTACCACCACTGAATAGGCGTAGTCCAGCAGGGTGCCCCAGCTGAACACCGGCAGATCAACCTCGCGCTGAATCGCGCGCGCAAACGGCTGCATACCGGTACACTCCAGCATAAGCGCCCCGATCTCGGGATAGGCCTTGCACACCTCTGAGCAAACCCGGAGCATATCTTTTTCCGCTTTATCGTAGTTGGCTTCCGGACGTTCGGGCCTTTGCTCATGATCCCACAGGTTGGTAAACTCCGGACAGCCATATTCGTCCAGCGCACCGGCAACAATAAAATTGCTCTCCAAGTCTATGCCCACATTTTGCAAATGGGTGTCGGTCAGGAACCGCTTTTGAGCACAAATGATACCCACTGTTTTCTGCGGACCGATCACCTGCTGAATAAACGGCACCTGTAATAGGCTCGACATAAATACAGGAATGTCCACATAGCCGGCGACATCTTTTTGAAAATAAGCAAAGTAGCCGCATTCGGCTGCAATGGCCCGACAGCCCATATTTTCCAGCCGCTTGGCCGATTGCTTTATCGGTTCTCGGCAGGGGCTTTTGTCCTGCTCCCAGACCAGGGTATAGTTGTCGACGCCTGTGGCAATGTCGAATTGAATCGGATACGGAAATGCGCTGGCATTGCGCACATCCCCTGGAAAGCCGGGATAGGCGTCATCGAGCACGATAATCCCCAGTCCCATACCATAACAGGTATGTTGTTTACGGGTTTTAATGGTGTGGATGCCAAAATCACGATTGCCGTAATCCATTTTTTTTTCCTTTCCTTTTGTAATTAAAGCAATGATAAGGCTTGTTCCAAATCCGTGATAATATCTTCAGGATTTTCTAACCCAACTGAAAATCGGATCAATCCATCGTCAATGCCTGCTTCAGCGCGCTCTTGTGGCGTCATGTGCTCATGCGTGATGGTCGCCGGGTGCATACAGATCGTTCTGCTGGTGCCGAAAGTCACCGCATGGACGATCAGTTTAAATGCATTCATGACCTTGGCTGCACCCGCCATGCCGCCTGCCACAACAAAGGATAGCAGACCGCCGTGGGCGCACATTTGCTTTTTGGCTAGTTCGTGCTGGGGATGGCCCGGCAAGCCTGAATAATTAACCTGGATCACTTTTGGATGGGTCGACAAAAAATTAGCGATTGTCCTTGCATTTGCGCTGTGGCGCTGCATCCGCATAGACAAGGTTTCTAAATACTGCAGCGTCATCCAGGCCTCCAAGG
>JASFJF010000389.1:0-4278 GCA_050122255.1 Desulfobacterales bacterium | reverse complement strand
GTATTTTAAACTGGAATATAACGCAGTCAGCGCGCAAAAGATGAAGCCTCTAATACCCATTTTAGCCGCATTTATTGAAGCCGCAGAAGTGGCATAGTATACACCCTTCCTCGAAGCTGACGGTCTGGCCGCATTCGGGGCATTTTTCGCCCATCAGGCTATTCTCGGTCTTATGGCGGCGGGCGGCATCTCCAGAAAGGTATCTGTTTTCCAGCACGCGTGCAATGGCATCGGGGATCGACAGCACCAGCCCACCATTTTGAAAGATCGGATGTTCACCGCCAATTCCCTTTAGCTGGTCTACGATGTCATTGACTTTAACGCCCGATCTTAATGCCAATGACGCCAGGCGGCCGATGGCTTCTGTCTTGGCGGTGGTCGAGCGGCCGGATTTGCCGATGGTGGCAAATACTTCGAAAGGCTGTCCGTCATATTCGGTAACGGTTACATAAAGGTGGCCGTAACCGGTCTTCATTTTGGTCGTAAAGCCCTCCAGCGTAACCGGCCGTTCTTTTACGGCCGTCATAAATTTACTGCCGCGCTTTTCTTTACGCGAAAAGGAGAGCACTTGGTTTTCTTTACTGCCGTCGCGATAGATGGTGACTCCTTTGCAGCCGAGCTCATAGGCCAGGTTGTAGACCTTCATGACGTCATCGACGGTGGCATCGTGGGGCAGATTGACGGTCTTGGAAACGGCGTTATCGGTATATTTTTGAAACGCAGCCTGCATGCGAATATGCCACTCCGGTGAAATATCATGGGCAGTGACAAATACCCGGCGAACTTCCTTGGGTATCTGTTTGATTTTTCTGATGCTGCCTCTTTTGGCAATTTCATCCATTAATTCACGGCTGTAGAAACGTTGCTCATTAGCCACTTCTTCAAAATACGGGTTGACCTCGAGCAATTTGTCGTTGTCCATTACGTTGCGCACGAAACTGAGGGCAAACAGAGGCTCGATCCCGCTGGAGCAGCCGGCAATAATGCTCAGCGTGCCGGTGGGTGCAATGGTCGTACAGGTCGCATTGCGCAGTTTGATATCCCGATCTTTATAAATGCTATCTTCCCAGTTGGGAAAAACCCCGCGCTCCTCGGACAGATTCTGGGAAGCTTCTTGGGCGTTTTCCTGAATGAAACGCATGACTGTTTCGGCTGTTTCCAAAGCATCTTCAGAGTTATACGGAATTTTAAGTTGATAAAGCATATCGGCAAATCCCATGACGCCCAGGCCGATCTTGCGATTGCCATGTACCATCTCATCGATTTGCGGCAGCGGATACCGAGACATGTCGATCGTGTTGTCCAAAAACCGCACGCTCCAGCCGATTACCTCTTTTAAACCATCAAAATCGATCGCCGGTTCATCTCCATTTTCGAGCACGAATTTGGCCAGGTTAACCGATCCCAGGTTGCAGGCCTCCATGGGCAGCAACGGTTGTTCGCCGCAGGGATTGGTGCTTTCGATTTCACCGAGTTGTGGGGTCGGGTTGTCGCGGTTGATACGATCCAAAAATATGATTCCCGGGTCTCCGTTTTTCCAGGCCTGTTTTATCAGGGTTTGATAGACTTCAGCGGCGTTGAGTCGATTAACGGCCCTCTGATAGCGAGGATCGATCAGGTCGTAGTCTTCCTGCTTGTCGATGGCTTCCATGAAATTATCGGTAACCCCTACAGAGATGTTGAAATTATTGAGCTCGCTGTTGTCTTCCTTGCTGAAAATAAATTCCATGATATCGGGGTGATCCACCCTCAAAATCGCCATGTTGGCCCCGCGGCGCGTCCCGCCCTGTTTAACCTGCTCGGTGGCGGTATTAAAAATCTTCATAAAGGAGACCGGACCCGAGGCTACACCGCCGGTGGTGCCGACCACGCTGTTTTTGGGGCGCAACCGCGAAAAAGCAAAGCCGGTTCCCCCACCGGATTTATGAATCAGGGCGGCATGATGCAGGGCCCCGAAAATGCCTTCCATGCTGTCTTCCACCGGCAGAACAAAACAGGCCGCCAGCTGTCCCAGGCGGCGCCCGGCATTCATCAGCGTCGGAGAATTGGGCAGAAATTGCGCTTCGGTCATCATGGCATAGAAGGTTTCCTCCCACTTTTCGATCTGTTTGGTGGAGGGCTTGCCGTATTTTTTTTCGGCCTTGGCGATGTGTCTGGCAACCCGACGAAACATTTGCTCGGGGGTTTCGATGACTTTGCCTTTGCGGTTTTTTTTCAGGTAGCGTCTTTTTAAAACCCGCTTGGCATTTTCAGAGATGTTCAGCCGGTTTTTAATAAAAATTGACTTGTCCAGACGAATGGGTGACGGCTTGGTCAGTCCGAACTCCATCAGTTTGGCTTCAATCATTTTCTCGATAAAGGAAACCGGAATGGTGCTGATTTCCATGTTTGATATTTCTTTGCGCACAGATCGGCTGATTCCCATGGCCTGGTCGCTGTCAATCGGGTTTTCGCGGATGAGAATGTCACTAAACAGCTGATCATCCCAGGTGTAGGTGCCCAGATCAAAGCTGCCTTCGTTGGTCACTAAGAATTTGCCTTTCTGTCCCATACGCTGCTCCTGATTTAAGAAACCGATGTTTGATGGAATTCAGCAAATAAAGAACAAGAAACCCCGGCTATCTGGACGATAGCAACTTGACCCGTAATGGCTGTAAGGGGTTTTATTCTATTGAAAAGATACAATACGGCTAAATGGAACTGGTTTTGGTGCAAAAATGGATGGTCATTACCCGTATAGGATTAGCTCTGGCCAGAGCCCAAGGTCACCCGGTTTTCCGAATTAGCCTATCATTTAGTGCAGGTACCATTTATCTCATACAATATATTGTATGTCAAGGGAAATATAGGCACGTCTGTGTTAACCGCAAGTCATGTGATGTGCAATCTGAATTGGATTGAAGAGATAAGGCAAGGCCTTATGGTATTCCAAGGCCCTGCCTTTCCACAAACATCTGCAGCGCAATCGTCTGAATAGAGCTGTGAGATTGGAGCACAAAAACATCACGAACAATTCAAAGCGCTTATTGTCCCTGTTGTTTTTTCCATTGCTGGTAGGACTTCCATTCCTTCCACTCTAAAAATTCCTTGTATTCAGCCGCACCTTTTGATGTTTTCTTCCATTCCTGGAACTCCTGGAATGCCTGTTGTTCTTTTTTCCATTCCTGGAATTCCTGAAACTCCCGGACGGCTTCAGGGGTCACCTGCGGTTGTGTGGATGCCTGGCCGGCAGCCACCTGGGTTGACCCGATGGGCTTGTCTGCCGCTGGCGATGCATCTTTTTCGACCTTTTCAGGAGCTTCGTTAGATCCTTCTGCTGATTTATTCCCCTTGAATTGCGGAAAGGCGCCCCCTTTTTCGGAGTCATAGACCACCAAAGCACCTTCTTCACCGGTAAACAAGCCAGGCCCCTCTTTCATTTCACCCGCCGTTTGCTTAAATTCGGCAGGTTTACCGCCACAGCCCATCAATATCGCAGCTGCCAAAGTAATGCAGAAAAATGTTTTTGGGGTTGTTTGAATGTTAAGCATACATAATATCCCTTTAAAATTTGACCCGGCTGCCAATCATCACCGCATGAATATCTTGAGGGCTGCCGGAATTTAAGGCGTTCTGATTGTCCCGATCCAGATCGTGCCAGCGGTAAGCGCCGTAGATCTCTACACTTTGCCATGGCGTCCACACGGCACCAACCCCGATCGATTGGGCTTCATCGTCATCTAAATCGATATTTTCTGAATAGGTGTAATCAACTCCAAAGGCCCACTTATCCATCTTATAGCCAACTTTGCCAAATGCATTCCAGGGGTCATCATCTCTATTGTCCGCGTTATAGCGGTGAGCGCCGGAAAAGGTCAAATTGAATCCAGAGTTGTGCAGAAAAGAGATCGATCCGCTGTATTGTCTAAAAGAATCGCGCTGTGTTTCGGCTGGCAGCCAGCTGGCAGCAGCAGCCAGTTTGCCGAATCCCTCCCATTCATACGCGAAGCGGCCGGCAACATCATAAGATTGACCGTTCATGTAACTGGCTGAAAAGAAAACCGGGCCAAACTTCGGCGTATCGTAGCGGATGCGGTCCCTGCGGCTGAATCCGTCAAAGTTGCTGAAGACATTGCCGATAAACGTAAAATTATTGCCGGAATCCAGTATAACATTATTATTCTTGTCACGAAAGGTGAAACCGCCGGCCAAATCAGAGATGGAGGAATACATAACCACGGTGGTGCCGGACAGGTCCACTTCGGAGGTGCTATTGGAGGCCGTGTCCCCCTGGCCCAG
>JASFJF010000388.1:0-4295 GCA_050122255.1 Desulfobacterales bacterium | reverse complement strand
GGGACCATTGCACTCATCCTGGCCACCATCAATGTGGTTGGCGGTTACCTGGTGACCAATCGCATGCTGGCAATGTTTAAACGCAAAGACCAGGAGCAGAAATGACGGATTACAGCACGGTTTTGATTGATTTCGGCTATATCCTGGCATCGATGCTGTTTATCATCGGCATCAAGATGCTGGGCCGGCCGGAGCGTGCCCGGCAGGGCAATATGGTATCCGCTCTGGGTATGCTCGTTGCCGTTGTTGCGGCCTTGTTTGAGTGCTGTTTATCGTTTTCACTGGTCATTGCCGGCGTGGTCATCGGCGCGCTAATCGGCGTGATTGCCGCCCGAACCGTTAAAATGACATCCATGCCGCAGATGGTCGCGATATTAAACGGTTTTGGTGGGATGGCCAGCCTGCTGGTTGGCTGGGAAAACTATCATAGTTCACCGGATGGCAATCGTTTCGTAATCTTGGCGATTATTCTGGCAGTGCTGATCGGCGGCGTCGCTTTTTCGGGAAGTGTGGTGGCGTACGGTAAACTGGCCGAGCGCATTTCGGGCCGACCCATTTTTTTTAATGGCCAAAAAGTTGTCAATGCGGTCATCATTGCCGCGATCGCCGTTTGTGGCCTCCTGTTTGCGTGGAATCCGACGGCAGCGCTTGCCTACCCCCTCTTAATCGTCATCATCTGCCTGGCGCTGTTATTGGGTGTACTGGGCGTCATTCCCATCGGCGGCGCTGACATGCCGGTGGTGATTGCTCTGCTGAACAGCTATTCCGGATTGGCGGCCAGTGCCGCTGGCTTTATCATTTTAAACAATGTGCTCATCGTTGCCGGTGCACTGGTGGGTGCCAGCGGTTTGATTTTAACCGCTATTATGTGCAAAGCCATGAACCGTTCGCTGGCCAATGTTCTTTTTGGCGGCTTGCAGGCAACGGTCAGCAAAGGCGGTGCCGGCCAGGTGCAGGGCGAGCCGTCCCCGATTTCCCCGGCAGATGCCTATTTTGTGCTGGAAGCCGCACGCTCGGTCGTGTTTGTTCCGGGCTATGGCATGGCAGTGGCTCAGGCCCAGCATGCCGTCAAAGAGATGGGTGATATTCTTGAAGAAAACGGAGCCGATGTGCGTTACGCCATTCACCCGGTCGCCGGTCGCATGCCGGGCCACATGAATGTCCTGCTGGCTGAAGCCAATGTCCTTTACGATCAACTGGCAGAGATGGATGATGTCAACCCCATTATGGCTAGTGTTGATGTTTGTGTTGTGATCGGGGCCAACGACGTGGTTAATCCGGCCGCTAGGGAAATCGAATCCAGCCCGATCTACGGCATGCCAGTCATCAATGCCGATCAGGCCAAAACGGTCATCGTCTTGAAACGCTCCATGGCGGCTGGTTTTGCCGGCGTGGACAACCCGCTTTTTGTCAAACCCAACACCCGCATGCTCTTTGGCGATGCCAAGGTCTCTTTGCAGCAATTGGTTTCTGAATTCAAGGATGGTTAACCGCTGCAACGTGGCGATTCACTCTCAGGTTTCAGGTGTCGGATGTCAGGTGCCAGTGAGCATGAGATTGAAATAACAAAACATCGAAGACTTTTGATTGTTATTGCTACTGTGTTGCAAAGGCCCGAAACTGGCCACCGAGGGCCTGAAACCTGACACCAAAAACCTATAAATTTGAAATGTCATGGATAAAAAAATTACTCAAATTGCGGATAAAATAAAGAAGGGTGGAAAGAACATCGTCTTCACCGGTGCCGGCATATCCACTGAAAGCGGAATACCGGATTATCGCAGCCAGGGGGGAATCTGGGATAAATTCCGGCCGGTCTATTTCGACGAATTCATGAGCTCGCGCAAATCCCGGGAGGAATACTGGCGGCGATGGCAGGAGCTCTATCAGGGTATCCACCGGGCACAGCCCAATGCCGGTCACACCGCCATAGCCAGGCTTTATCAATTGGGCCTATTGGAGGCGGTCATTACTCAGAATGTGGACGGGCTTCACCAGGTGGCCGGGATTAGGACGGATAACATAATAGAGCTGCACGGCAACACCCGGCGCATTCGCTGCATGAGCTGCCGCAAAATTAATTCCACTGCTGAAACGAGAAAGCGTTTACAATCCGGCGATGCGGCTCCGGAATGTGAATGCGGCGGCTATTTAAAACCCGATACGATTTCATTCGGACAGGCCATGCCCGTTAACGAAGTCGAAAAGTCCGCCGCTCTCTCCCGGGGCTGTGACTTTTTTATGGTGGTGGGCTCTACCCTGCTGGTGCAGCCGGCAGCCCATATGCCGGTGTATGCCCATCAAAACAATGCCTTTCTGGCAATTGTCAACCTGTCAGAAACCCCCTGTGATAACATGTGTAACGTGCTGATTCGAGATAAAGCCGGTGAAGTGCTGCAGCAGATTGTCAATGCGGTGGAAAACACAAAATAGGTGTCGGGTGTCAGCCCTTCTATTCATCCCTGACACCTGAAACCTTGGCGAAGCGGACCGGCCGGTTTGCTGAGAGAAAAACTTATTGAATGAGGGAAAATTAGATGCAAATTGCCAATAATCTTCATGCATTCGTGTGGCGGTCGCCGACTGCCAACAATTGTAATGCCTTTTTTATCGATGGGCCCACCCGGGTGCTGATCGACCCGGGCCACCGCGCCCTATTTGACCATGTTGAACGGGGGTTAAAGGATTTGAGGCTGAGGACAGACGATATCGATCTGGCCGTCTGCACCCATGCGCACCCGGATCATCTGGAAGGCGTTCAGCTTTTTAAAAAAAATTCGACCCTGTTCACCCTGAGCGAGATCGAATGGCAGTGGGCCCTGAGCGCCGGTAAAGGTATGAGCGCAGCTTACGGAATCGATATCGAGGCCATAACGCCTGACTTCTTCCTGCAGGAGGGCACCCTTTCACTCGACGGTCTTGAATTACAAGTTTATCATACGCCCGGTCATTCACCCGGTTCGATCTGCCTTTATTGGTCGGCGCAAAAAGCCCTGTTTACCGGTGACCTCGTTTTTAAAGACGGTCTCGGGCGTACCGATTTGCCTGGAGGCGATGGAGCCCGGATCAAGGAGAGCATTCAGCGCATGGCGCGGCTTGATGTCGAACTGCTGCTGTCGGGGCACGGTGACATCATTTCCGGTGCCCGTGAAGTCAGCTCAAATTTTAAGCGCATTGTGGAATACTGGTTCGGATTTGTGTAAACAGCAAACAGATTTGGATCTTCGGTTTGACACCAGATTAACAAATAAGATAGATTCCATATTTATAGATCCGTTTCATATTTACAATATCACGATATTCGGGTTTTTCTCCATAATCAGTGCTTGGTTGGCGCAATCATCTTGAAAGTTTAATGGTACAAAACATCGAAATTGGGTCATCTGTAAATGAAGTCGGAAAATAACATCGCTAAGGAAAGGCGATCTGAGCGCAGACGAGCGAAGCTTAGGAATTATCGTATTGAAATAAAATTTGTGGGCAAACCAATTTATCAATTCAGAGTAATTAATGTAACGACCAAAGGTGCAGGGCTTTTAATAAAAGATGATTCCGCTTTTTTGAAAATGATTGAAGTTGGCCAGATCGTAGAGGCTGATTTTATTTCTCCCGAAGGCACGGCTCCTTCTGGCTTATACAAGGCTGAAATAAAACACATCACAATGCCCGACATGCAAGAGCACAGAGGACATCGAATAGTAGGGCTATCAATACTAAAAAAAGTGGACGATTAATTGTTTCCAAAAGCGATGCCAAATCATTGATACTGATACAGTAACTTTATCTTCCGACCTCAAGCAGCGATATGGTCATTGTAACTATCCAGATGGTCTTTGTTCCCTTAAAAATCCTTTGGAGGAAATTATGACCGACATTTTGTTTGGAGTCCTCATTGGCGGTTTTATTGCAAGTATTACCCCAATAGCTATGAAAATGATCGATCACAAACGCTGGCAACAACAGTTGACACTTGAACAGCTCAGATTTGAACGCCAAAGACTTGAGAGAATCTTCAGAGGGAATCTTAAAAGGCTCTCGAAGGCAATACGTGAGAATAGTTATCCGTCGGATATGATTATGGATTTTATTTTAACCATGCCGAAAGATGTCTCTTCAAAATTCAAAGGATTTTTGGCTAACCCCAATAAAACAAATGCAGCAAGCAAAAAAGTTTGTGTGGATGTCGTTCTATCAATGAAAGAAACCTTATCTGATATCGACAGTCGTATTGAAAACATAATTGCTCAAAAACCAAAATACTTTAGAATCCATCAAAAAAAGGGCTGATGCAATAT
>JASFJF010000387.1:0-4295 GCA_050122255.1 Desulfobacterales bacterium | reverse complement strand
CGAGGCCCTCTGTGGTGAAAAGAAAGTTTGCGGCAAGTGCAAAGTCCGAATCGAAGAAGGTCGTTTTGAGAAATACGGCATCGAGTCCACAATGTCCAATGTTAGCGCCTGGCAGGAAGAAGAAGAAAAATTTATCGTCCCCAAAGAAAAAGAGACCGGTCATCGATTGGCCTGCGTCACAGAAATTCAGGGCGATCTCCTGGTCTTCGTACCGGAGGAATCTCGCGCCGGCAAGCAGGTGGTGAGCAAAGCGGCCCGGGACATTCATATCGAGCATAACCCGGCAATAAAAATTTGCACCGTCGAAGTCGAACCTCCCACCTTTGAAGAACCCACGGCGGATTTTGAACGCGTCTGCCGGGTACTGGAAAAAGAGCATGGGCTCAAAGATCTGGCTGTCGACATATTTGCCTTAAGGCAGCTGCCCACGGCACTGCGCGACGGCGATTGGAGCGTAACGGTCAGTGTCTGGAACGACAAGGAAGTTATCCGCTTCCGGCCCGGTAAGGCCGAGCGGGCCTATGGATTGGCGATCGATGTGGGAACAACCACTGTGGCGGCCTATTTTTGCGATCTTACCACGATGGAGGTCGTCGATACGGTCTCCATGATGAATCCCCAGTGCAAATATGGCGAGGATGTCATGGCGCGTATTACCTACCACATGACCTCTACCGATGGTCTGCAGCGCATGAACGACGACATCATCGAAGGACTCAACGCTCTGGTCGAACAGGCCATCCAGAACACCTATCCGCCCAAGAAGAAAAAGAAGAAGAAGAAAGGTGAAGAAGGACCGGTTGAGTATGTGGAAGTGCCCGAGGAAGGCAAGACCTATCTGCGCCTGACAAAAGAAGATATTGAGGATGTCACCATTGGGGGCAACACTGCCATGCATCATATTTTTCTAAAACTCAATCCGGAGCATGTGGGGCTGGCCCCTTTTCCCCCGGTGATCCATCACAGCCTGGATATCAAAGCCCGTGATATGGGCATCAACATCAATCCCGCCTCGTATGTCTTTGTGCTTCCCAATGAAGCCGGATTTGTGGGGGCGGATAACGTCGGTGTGATGCTGGCCGAAGAGCCGTATAAAAAAGACGAAATCTCTCTGATTATCGATATCGGCACCAATGGCGAGCTGGTGCTGGGCAACAAAGAAAAGTTGATTTCTTCTTCCTGTGCGACCGGCCCGGCACTGGAGGGGGCCCAGATTGCTTTCGGTATGCGGGCGGCCCCCGGGGCCATGGAACGCATCAGCATTGATCCCAAAACAAAAGAGGTGGATTACAAAGTCATCGGCCGCGACGCCTGGCGCAAATATTCGGAGCCCAAGGAAATGAAAGCAAAAGGTATATGCGGTTCCGGTATTTTGGACTTGCTGTCTGAGCTTTACTGTGCGGGCGTGATTGTCAAAAGCGGTGTATTCAACAAAGAAGCGTTAGACGGGCATCCCCGCTATCGAATTAACCCGGATACCAACCAGCCGGAATTTATTCTGGCCTGGGCGGAGGAATCCAGCATTGATAAAGACATCGTGGTTACCCAAAAAGATGTTCGCCAGATCCAGCTGGCTAAAGGCGCACTATATGCCGGCTGTAAGCTCATGATGCGGCGCATGGGAATGGAGAAAGTGGATACGATCAAAATTGCCGGTGCCTTTGGTACCCACGTGGATCGGGAAAAGGCCTTGATTATGGGGCTGTTTCCGGACTGCGAGATCGAAATGATCGAAAGTGTCGGTAATGCTGCCGGTGATGGTTGCCGGGCGGCATTGTTGAATAAAGACAAACGGGAGGAAGCCAACTGGGTATCTCGCAATGTGGAATATATTGAGCTGACCGTCGAAGGAGACTTCCAGACCGAATTTATGGAAGCCATGCAGATACCGCACATGACGGACGAATTTCCGCATCTGGAAGGGGTTGTTCCCGAGGAAATTCTAAAGCAATAGATTGCGGTGCGCCTTGGCTGCTCAAAAACCAAAATGGATATGTGTGACGGTCGATCCGGGAATCTGCGGCTTTGCGTGTGTTATAAAGGCCCGCAAAACAGGCGCCCGCAAGGTTTCACTGGAAATTTCCGGTTCGGATTGTGAGCAGATTCAAAGAATAGCTGAGCGTCTAAAGACTTTATTGATCAAAGAGCTGTTTACACCGCTGAGCCGCAATCCGGTTTATGTCGCGGCTGAAAAATCAGGCTGCCACCTGTCCTGTGCGATTCCGATAGCGATCATAAAGGCTGCTGAAGTGGCATTGGCGCTGGCGCTTCCGCAGAACGTCCATATCAAATTCGAAGCGTGCCAGGAGCGCAATATACATGCAGAAAACAAAAGTGGTTCCGTTTAAAGCCGGTGAAGGAATCTCCCATACTTTGATCCAACGACTGTTGGAAAAAGGCCGGTCATATGGTCTCAATGCCATTTTTCCGTTTAACATCGATAAAATTTCTGTGGCTGAATGGGTCCATCTGAAATGCCATTACGGCTGCAACCACTATAATACGAACTGGTGTTGCCCACCGGCTACACCGGGTCCGGATAAAGTTCGTGCTATTTTATCGGAGTATTCCACGGCGCTTCTTTTGGTGGGAACCACGAATTGTTCGGATTTTTATCTGAACAATGAGCGCAAGAGAATCTCGCAAGTTCGCTGCTGGAAAGGGACCATCAGCCTGGAGCGCATGCTGTTTCTTGAGGGCTATTATAAGGCATTCAGTCTTGTCGGGGAGTGTTGCGCCCTTTGCAAGGAATGTGCTTACCCGGACGATTGCCGTTTTCCGCAAGAAAAAAGACCATCGGTGGAATCATTCTCCATTGATGTCATTGGAACTTTGAAAAATCTAGGTACAACTTCAGCGGTGGCCGCTAAAACCTGTGAAACCTACAATTATTATGGCATTATTCTTTTAGAATAAACCACTGGTAGGAATAATAAAAAATGGTTGTTGACAATTTTAAGCGACAATGATGTTAAGTATTAGTCATTCATCGTTAAAGATCTCTGGAAGTAAAGATCTCTGGAAGTAAAGATCTCTGGAAGAATTTTCAACTACGGACGTCTGGTATTTTCACGAGGCAGCGGCAATCAGACCATGAAAGGAGGTGATGAAAGAAACGTTTATACAATCTTATGTAGAAACGTGATCCCTAATCAAAAATGAAAGGAGATTCCCAATGGCCAAACAATTGTTGATCGACGCCTATCGGGGGAAGAGAACGGAAAAGCCACCCTGGGTGCCATACGCAGGGGTTCACTGCGCCTTTTTGATCAATGAGCCTGCTGACAAAATGCTAAAGGATCCTGAACTCCTGGCGAAAGGAGTCGTTCATACCGCCAAGAGATACAAGGCAGACGGAATTCCGCTAATATTCGATCTTTCGGTCGAAGCTAATTCCATCGGTTGTGACCTGAAATGGTGGCCCGACAATGTACCTTCCGTAACGAATCACCCCTGTTCCGATAAGACTCCCCAAGATGCCGGGCTCCAAATGCCCACCAAAGAATCCGGTCGCTGGCCGGTGCTTTTTGAAGCCGCAAGGATTGCCAAACCCCAGCTGGATGAACTCGATTGCATCATGATGGGTCTTTTTTGCGGTCCTTTGACCCTGGCTTCCCATCTGGCCGGTGTGCGCATCTTTACCGATGTTTACAAGAATCCGGAGTTTGCCGCCGAAGTGATTAAATTTGCCGGTGAAGTTGGCGCGGAAGCTGCAAAGTTCTATGCCGAGATGGGCTCTGAGATTATCGCCATCGTCGATCCGGTGGCCTCTCAAATCAAATCCGAAACCTTCCAGAAATTCGTCACACCGAATTCGCAACCGGCCATAAAAGCGATTCATGATGCCGGAGCGACCTCATCGTTTTTTATTTGTGGCGATTGCACCAAAGTCATGGAAGATGTTTGTAAGATCGGTACCCACGGCTTTGCGATTGATGAACAGCTCAATATGCTGTTCGTGCGGGACCTGGCCCGCAAACACGGAGTCGGCTTTGGCGGCAATTTGAAGCTGACGCTGGCCCTGAGTCTCGGATTGTTGTCTCCCAGAGAGGATGCGATTGTGAGCCTGGCGGCAGGCGGGCAAGAAGGTTATACCTTCGCCCCTGGCTGAGATATGCCCTACGATGTTCCGGTGGAACATATGGATCAGGCCATCGAAGTCAGAGATTGGTTTGAACAGTATTATGCCAAGTATCCGGAATCTTGGTAAACACTCATAGAAAGGAGGATTCGGATCATGGCAGACAAAATTACCATTGATGTTCTGACACTGGACAGTGTGCAGTGCGCCGCCT
>JASFJF010000386.1:0-4310 GCA_050122255.1 Desulfobacterales bacterium | reverse complement strand
GCCACCGTTGAGAACCAAGCTGCAGATTATCCATAAAGTGGAGAAAATGCTGGCTTCTGAAAATATAAAACTGATGCTGTGCTGTGAAAAAGAGGTCCTGGATCAATTGCCGAAAAGCACATCTGTCACCCAGGCATCCTGCATCCCCAACGACTTGATAGTGACCCTCTTTGGCGGGACGCTTTCATTAAAACGAGACACCGGCCAACGCATGAAAAAGGGGTGCGGTTGCAAGGTATCTGTGGATATTGGCGCCTACGATCAGCACGCCTGTTATCATAATTGTTTGTACTGCTATGCCAATCCTTCATCATGATGATAGTGTTAACCTGTCTTTATTGTCCCTTTTTACGATTAATGCTATTAGATTTTCGGGTCGGTTATTAACCGCAGACAAACGCAGATATACGCAGACACTTTCTTTTCCTTGCTCGACCTGAGCAAGGAAAAACTGCATGCCCTGCGGGCAAACAGTTTTATTGCGCTCAAACACAGATAGAAGCCATAATATACCCAAATATCAAACCAAATCGATAGGATTGAATTTGCATCGCGAAGCGATTGAGAGATATTGTCCGGTCAGGTCGACCGGACAATTAAAATAATGTCGGCGATCGTCTGCGCTCGTCTGCGGTTAAAAAGAGGCAGATATCTGCTTTACATTTACAGCTATCCATAGATCCTGCATAAAGATAAAAAAGATCGAGAATAATTGAGCTGCCTTATGAAAATTGGATCGGTAGAGCTTGAAAATAAAACCGTTTTAGCGCCCCTGGCCGGTATTACCAATTTGCCTTTTCGGCTGATTGCCAAGGAAGCGGGCTGCGCACTGGTTTGCTCGGAAATGGTCAGTGCCCATGGTCTGGTCAACGGCTCACACAAAACCCGGCAATTGTTGGACAGCCGGCCGGAGGAAAAGCCATTATCGGTGCAGATTTTCGGCTCAAAACCGGATGTAATGGCAGAGGCAGCCCGTTTGGTGGAAGCGGCGGGGGCGGATATTGTTGACATTAATTTCGGCTGTGCGGTTAGAAAAATTACCAAGACCGGTTCGGGGGTGGCCTTGATGCGATCGCCTGGTATCGCAGAGGCTGTCATTCGGTCCGTTCGCAAAGCGGTGGCCATACCGCTAACGGTTAAGTTGCGCAGCGGGTGGGATGCAACGGGTGCACAGGCATTTAAAATTTCCCGAATCGCCGAGGCCTGCGGTGTCGATGCAATTGCCATTCACCCCCGCACTGCCACCCAGGGGTTTAGCGGTCAGGCAGATTGGCGCATCATTAAAGAGTTAAAAAATCGCGTTGCCGTTCCGGTAATCGGCAACGGCGATATATTCAGTGCCGGGGATGCGATGGCCATGTTGGACCAAACTGGATGTGATGCGATTATGATCGGCAGGATGGCCATCGGATATCCGTGGATCTTTTCCCACGTGCGCGCCCGTATGCGCGGGGAGGCCGAACCCGCTGTGGATCTAAACCAGCGATTCGACATTATGAAACGCTATCTTCGGGAATCTGTGGCATATTTTGGCGAGGAAATCGCCTGTCGTATGATGCGCAGCCGTTTGTGCTGGTTTGCCAAGGGCCTTCGAAACAGCAGCCAATTTCGCAAATCCATAAATCACATTTCAACCCTGTCAGAAGCCCTGCAGCGAATCGAAGCCTATCAAAATTCTCTGCAAACGAGCTAATCGCTTTCTACCGATTTCACCTTATAAGTCTCTGGTGTTCTCAAAATCAAGGGTTGAGACGGTAGGCCTGTTTCCCGTTAGCCGTTTAAAGAAATGGATTGGCGCGGATTTAGAATCACAGTGGCCAACGGGTTTAACAGCTCAACCCAATATAAATGAAACGATCGAAAAACTGCAGATCACTTCCAGGGGCAAGGCGTCGATTCGGTTTAAACGCGGAGCGTACACGGAGTACGTGAGCATTTTAAACTGAATCGCAACGCAGCCCTTGGGCGTTAGATGCATTTTTGAAATAGCTTTTTATTTGACTCTTACGGAGCTGCCAGGCTGTATCCCTCTGTTGGTCACAATAGTCGCCCTGGCCTTATCGGTGTCTACTTCGATAATTCTAATTTCACCAATTTTTTGCCCGCGGACAAAATACTGCTGGCCGGACAGCCCTTTCAAAACCCTGCTGGTATCATAAACATCAAATTCATCCCCCGGTGCCAGGCCTACGGCGCTTCCGGCCGAAAGCGTAAGTGTATCATCTTCAACCGTGATGACAAATCCGCTCCAGGCTTGATCCTCGATTGCCCAGCAGATCGTTTCACCGATTTCGCCAAGAAGATCTGTCAGGGTTTGATTTAAATCAGGCATGATCAATTTGCCTTCCGAGCGCATCAATTCGTAGTCCAATTCTTCTATTTCGACTTTGCGGGTGAAGCTCTGATCTAAAATTTTACTGCCGCTTTCGGTATCGAATATCTCGACACTGACCAGAATCTGAATCAAATGATGCGTATCTTTCCAGATCATGCCCCGCAGTTCATCCAAAATACTAATATCGTCCAGGCTGCCGGTGATGATGGCGTTTAATCCCAGTTGCCTGCCGATTAGCGCCAGGGCAAAATTATCAACCTCACCGTTTTCCAACAATGGCAGCTGCTCAAAACCTTCGATATTTTGGTCTGAACCCGGATTCGACACACTGACATCATCACATTCTTTGTTCAGATACTCGGGAATGCCCTTGCGAAAAAGCTGGGTGAAATCATTGCTACGATATAGCGATTTATTCTCAAAGCCGATGACGGTCGCCATTCGTTGAAGATCATCATCTGAAAACCGAATGTTGCGCTTAATTTTCTGCGTGGTTTTTGTTACGGTCTCTGCGGTTTTGTCCAGGGTTTTCCGATAGGAACATCCCATGTATACCAGACTGACTAAGCCCAACAAAACCGTTGCCAAGAGTAAAAACAGCCGATTGCGTACAGATTTATTAATGTGAATCATCATAGTTTTCATGTCACCTATGGTCGTTTTCCGGTATCCGCAAGGTCGGGACTGCCTCGAGTATGGTTACAAAATCGGTTGATCTTATCGATGATGTTAAATAAATTATAACATTGGTGATCTCAAATCATCTAATATCAAGAACTTTTAGAATACTTTTATGATGGCTTTAAGATGCTGTCTTTTGATATTATCCTAACTTCGCATTGAATTTCAGTTAAAGGAGGAGAGCGTATATGGCCTCATTAGACGAACAGGTTCTAAGAGCGACCAAAGAAATCGTCGTCAAATTCATAGAAGGCGGCCGGATATCACCGGCCGGCTTTACAGATGCTTTTAAAAATATTTATGCCACCGTCCAGGAAACGGTCAAAGGAAGCGCAAACCCTTTGCCATCAGATGATCCTGAAACGTAATCGTTGCAGATAAACAGCCTCAGTGGGCTTCAGCCCAATTATCGCCTACTGCCAGGTTAACTTTGAGCGGCACCTTTAACTCCCAGACACCTTCCATTATTGTTTTGACCAGTGTCTGAAGCGCATCCAGCTCATGCGGGGGGACCTCGAAAATAAGCTCATCGTGAACGCTGAGCAGCATGTCAGATTCCAGGTTCTTTTCCTTGATGGCGCCGGCCACATTAATCATGGCCAATTTTATGAGATCGGCAGCGGACCCCTGAATCGGGGTATTAATTGCCGTCCGCTCAGCAGCCTGCCGCACGACCCGATTGCGACTGTCAATATCGGGCAAAAGACGCATACGACCCAGCAGTGTGCTGGTTCGTTTGCACTGGTTGGCCGCCGCGAGCGTCTCATCGATAAAGGCTTTTACACCTTTGTAACGGGCAAAATAATTATCAATATAAGTTTGGGCCATCTTCTGCCCGATATTGAGCTGCTTGGAGAGTCCAAAGGCACTCATACCATAAAGGATCCCGAAATTGATGGCCTTGGCCTGCCGGCGGAGCTCACCGGTAACCATTGATGAGGATACCTGAAAAACCTCGCTGGCGGTGCGCGCATGGATATCCTCATCTTCCAAAAACGCCTTGATCAGAATACGGTCATCAGAATAGTGGGCCAAAATTCGCAATTCAACCTGGGAATAATCTGCAGAAACCAGTTTCCAGCCTTTGCGGGGCACAAAAGCCCTGCGGATTTCCATGCCTTCAGCACTGCGAATGGGAATATTTTGCAAGTTCGGGTCAGAGCTGCTCAAGCGCCCGGTAGCCGTTACCGTCTGGTTGAATGACGTATGAATGCGGCCTGTCTCGGGGTTCACCAGATCAATCAGGGCGTCGGCGTAAGTGGATTTTAATTTTGAAAGGGTGCGATGCTTTAAC
>JASFJF010000385.1:0-4327 GCA_050122255.1 Desulfobacterales bacterium | reverse complement strand
AAAGAGGTTGCAAATAAAAAGCAACCTCTTGAATTTTTTGGTGATCCCAGGGGGATTCGAACCCCCGTTACCGGCGTGAGAGGCCGGCGTCCTAACCACTAGACGATGGGACCATCTACTTTTTTATTGTGGTTTAAATATATAAGAACCTCTGTAAAAGTCAAATCAAATTCAAAAGCCAGTCCACACAGTTAGTTGTCTGTAGTCGGTGGTCCGTTATTTATTGCTTTTGTACCTTTACGGAATCCGAATATCAAATACACGATAAATCCGATAAACGGCACCGAAGCAATAATCCACCACCGAGCCTTTTTACCGGGTGTACCGAAATCTTTCTGCGCCACATCGACGATGGCCCAGACGGTGGCGATAAAAAAAGGAATGCATATGGCCAAAAATATACCGAGCAGTTTTAAGGTCATTTTATATTAATTTTGCATGAAAATTGATGATAGGTAAATATTTTATCCAATGAAAGCCTCCGACTCGTTCTTTTTAATGCTGCTTCGCGGCCCCGGAAGGAATCTGATAGGGATCTTACAAAATCAATATTTATCTTTGGCGGCCTCGATGGATTAGGCTTTTAGGCGGCTCGAAATCTTCAATATGGTGTTCACGTAATAGCTACTGTGGTTGTAATGGAAGATGATTTTCTCAGCCTTCTTTCGGCTTTGCCCCGGTCGCCAGCCGTGGCTCTTGAGAAAGTTGGCGATGCTGGCCATCGAGTCGGCGTGGTTGTGCATATCGACCATACCGTCGTCGTCGCCGTCTCTGCCGTACGCCAGAATGCTGGTAGGCATAAACTGGGCGATTCCAACCGCACCGGCAAATGAGCCGGGGATCGATAGCGGGTCAAATCCTTCGCGGCTGGTGTATTCTAAAAAAGCCTTAAGCTCCTTATACGCCCAACTGGATCGCGAGGCGGCTTTCTTTTCGAATGTTTTCCGGGAAATTTTTTTTGAATCCGGGATTAATTCCCATAGCTTATTCCGTACCACTGGGTCCTTCAGAGCCGCCATGGTGGATAGAGTGTTCAGGGCTGAGCGCGTCCCCACCGATGCGCCCAGCCCGGTTTCAACCAGTAAAATTGCCGTAATGATTTTTTTGTCGACCCCGTACGCTTGTTCGATGCGCGTCAAATCGGATTTATTTTCTTGAATGTATTGATTGGCTTTGCGAATGGACCACTTATTTGTGAATTGGCCGTAATTAACCTGCGCTTCTTTATACGTAAAAAGCAGGATGACCCCATCGGCTTCGAAGGACACCTGTGGTCGGCTGTACAGTTGTTTTATTTTTAACGGCTCAAAACCATCGGCAATCAATCGTTTTTGGATCGAATTAAATGGTTGACTCTTGATGTCAACGGTTGCGCCGGTATCGGTAAAGAAAAAAAATACGGCAGCCAGCAGCCCCGCCATAATGAGTGTCCATTTAGAGTTCCGATTTAAACCATTTTGCTTCCCACAAAACACCGCTGAAACCTCCCACTATTAAAATATAGATCTTTTCAGAAGGGTATATGCCGCTTGATTGCTATAGTATCCCATGTTATTTAGGTTTTTATCGAATATATCATATTTACCGGGTTATTGCCATTGTGAAAAAAAGCGCCAAAATAATCTATTGCTGTCAGAGGTGCGGCTATCAGGCACCTAAATGGATGGGCAAATGCCCGGACTGCGGCACCTGGGATTCCATCGTGGAGGAGCGAACAACAGCCGCATCTTTGCGAGATGTCCATCGTCCCCAATCAAGCCCGCAAGCGCCACCCGTAGCCATCGATTCAATTGAACTTGAAAAGGAAAACCGCCTTCTGACGGACATCCAGGAACTCGACCGTGCTCTGGGTGGTGGCCTTGTGCCCGGAACTCTGATACTCATCGGCGGCGACCCCGGGATCGGCAAATCAACCCTGATGCTGCAGGCTTTATTCGGGCTTGCCAACCAGGGCGTCAGGGTTCTGTATGTATCCGGTGAGGAGTCCCCGCAGCAGATTCGTTTACGCAGCGAGCGTTTGGGGACGGTTTCTCCCGGTCTGCTGGTTGTCTCTGAAGTGGATATGGACTCAATTCTGGCGACCATCCAGTCCGAGACTCCACAGGTATTGGTCATTGATTCGATTCAAACCATGTACAACGCTGAACTCGCCTCAGCTCCGGGCAGCGTCAGTCAGGTTCGGGAGTCAGCGGTTCGATTGATGTTAATGGCTAAAAAGACCGGTATACCCACTTTTCTGGTGGGCCATGTCACCAAAGATGGTGCCATTGCCGGTCCTAAACTCTTAGAACATATGGTTGACACGGTTCTGTATTTTGAGGGAGACCGCAATCACATGTTTCGGATCCTGCGTGCGGTTAAGAACCGATTTGGTTCCACCAACGAAATTGGCGTCTTCGAGATGAAAGATCAGGGTCTGGATGAGGTGGCAAACCCATCTGCGGTTTTTTTATCCGAGCGGCCTGCCAATGCCCCTGGATCTGCCGTTACCGCCAGCCTGGAAGGCACACGACCCATACTGGTCGAACTGCAGGCCCTGGCCAGCAGCACGAGCTTTGGCACACCCCGGCGCACCATCCTGGGATTGGATCCCAATCGGGTCGCCTTGCTGGCAGCTGTTATGGAAAAACAGCTCGGTATGCACCTGATGGGGTATGATATTTTCATGAATGTAGCCGGTGGGGTCAAGGTGGTCGAGCCGGCAGTGGATATGGCCATCGTATCAGCGATCGCTTCCAGTTTTTTAGACAAACCGATAGCACCCGCGACGGTGGTTCTGGGAGAAGTGGGCCTTACGGGTGAAGTCAGAGCCATTGGCCAGATTGATTCCCGCGTTGCTGAGGTTAAAAAAATGGGTTTTACCCGTTGCCTTGTGCCGGATGGAAATATCAAACGCATCCGCAATCTCGATGGCATTAAGGTTACCGGGATAAAAACTGTTTCCGAAGCGGCGGAAATGCTTTTTTAAGCTGCGTTATTTCACCACGAAGCACACAGAGCCCCCAGAGAAAAAGTTTTACTAAAAGATGAGCAGCTAGTATTGCGTAGCATCAATAATGAAGCACGGCTCCCAAAAAAAACAGCGGTGGAAGGATCATTACTCCAAGAAGGCCAGAAAGGAAAACTATCCGGCCCGATCGGTGTACAAGCTCAAAGAGGCCCAAAAAAAATTCCGGTTCATTAAAAGAGGTGACCGGGTTCTTGATCTGGGATGCTCACCAGGTTCCTGGCTGCTGTACGCTGCCGAGCTGACCGGTAAACAGGGTCGGGTGCTCGGGCTCGATCTCAAATCCGTTACCTGTCAGATGCCGCCGCAGGCCGAAACACTTGAGGCAGACGTTCTGACCGTCGATCGAGCCTGGTTTGAAGCGCACAAATTGCCCTACCGCTTTGATGTTGTCTTGAGCGACATGGCGCCGGCAACCACCGGCAGTAAAATGCTGGACGCAACCCGGTCGTTTCAGCTGTGCCGGGCTGCTCTGGGTGTTGCCGAAATGGCCCTGAAACCGGGCGGGTCGTTTATATGCAAAATCTTTCAAGGTGAAGAATTTAAGGAATTTGCTGAATCCGTTAAGCGCCGATTTCGCAACCATCGCATTTTCAAACCCCGGAGCAGCCGCAAAGAAAGTAGGGAGATCTTTCTTATAGGGACCGGGTTCAGGGGGCAATAAACGATTTTTAATTTGATAAAGTAATTTTATTAAATCCGAATATCGAATATCGAAATTCGAAACAAATTCAAATTCTAAAATTCAAATGACTCAAACAACTCCTTGCGGGAAGATATGGAAGGGTGCTGATGTTTTGAACATTTGGATTTAGGATTTGTATCGTATTTCGTGCTTCGGATTTAAAATTTTCAGACAAGTTAGAGCCTGCCAGACCCATAAAGAACAAATTTCGGCTAATCCGGTAAAGGAGGCAACCATGTCGGGTCATAGCAAATGGTCAAGCATAAAACACAAAAAGGCCGCTACCGATGCCAAACGGGGAAAAATGTTTACCAAGCTGATCAAGGAAATCACGGTAGCCGCGCGCATGGGAGGCGGAGATGTTGACGCCAATCCGCGCCTCAGGGCGGCTATTCAGGCGGCTAAAAGCGAAAATATGCCCAAGGATAATATTGAGCGCGCCATCAAAAAAGGCACCGGCGAGCTGGAGGGCGTTAATTATGAAGAAAGTATTTATGAAGGTTACGGCCCCGGTGGGGCGGCCGTTCTGATCGAATCCCTGACCGACAACAAGAACCGCACAGTGGCCGATATTCGTCATATCTTCAGCAAAGCCGGAGGCAATATGGGTGAAAGCGGTTGTGTGGCCTGGATGT
>JASFJF010000384.1:0-4328 GCA_050122255.1 Desulfobacterales bacterium | reverse complement strand
TATCCCCACCCCGTTGGCGATTTCAATGGCCTTGCCCTGGGCGCCGCTCATGCCTCCCAGGCCAGAAGTAACAAATAACCGCCCGGTCAAATCCTGGTCGGCCGGTATGCCGAGTTTATCCCGGCCGGCGTTAAGAATGGTGCTGTACGTTCCGTGCACAATCCCCTGTGGGCCGATATACATCCAGCCCCCGGCGGTCATCTGGCCGTAATTGGAAACTCCCAGGGCTGCAGCGCGATTCCAGTTTTGCGGATCGTCAAAACAACCCACCATTAAGCCGTTGGTGATGATCACCCGCGGTGCTTCCGGCGAGGAAGTGAACAACCCCAGCGGGTGGCCCGAATCCATGACCAGTGTTTGCTCCTGATTCAGCACTTCAAGGTATTTTTTGATGAGATGATACTGCATCCAGTTCTGGCAGACTTGCCCGGTTTCGCCGTAGGTCACCAGCTCATAGGGGTAAAGCGCGACATCAAAGTCAAGGTTGTTGTCGATCATGACCTGAAATGCCCGGCCCTCGATGCAGGTGCCTTGGTATTCATCGATCGGCCGGCCCTTGATATGGCCGGAGGGCCGAAATCGATACCCGTAAATTCTGCCGCGGAACAGCAGCTCGTCCAGAAATTCAGGTGCCAGCTGTTGTTGCCATTGTTGCGGGATGTAGCGCAGGGCATTTTTTAAGGCCAGTGCGGTATCTTGCCGATTGAGGGTAAATTGGCGGGCCGGTGCGCGGCGCATGCCTTCGATAAACGGCGGCATCTCAGGCAGGTCATCAAACAGGTCTTCCAGTTTTATCATCATTGCCGTTGAAATTTCTTTATTATTATGCATGACCATTTTCCTTAACGCTTGTGGTCTTTGGCGATGCCCAGGACTTCCCGGCAATACTGAATGCTGCGCTCAATCGTCTCCTTTTCCATTCTCAGGGCTGTTTGCATATCGTCGATGGGAATTTCCATCTCGGTTTCGATGTTGATGCGATTCATGCATGATTGGGTTTTGATGATCTCATAGGCGCGCTTCATATCAATGTCACCGTCACCGACGGCAGTTCCGGTTAGCTTGCATCCATAGCGTTGAAATACGATGCGGTCGTCCCGAAAATGATTCGTATAGGCGCGCGGTGCCAGATTTTCTATGGCCACCATCGGATCTTCCATGACCATAAAGGCATTGACGGTATCGATGCAGGCGCCGATCCGCGGGTGGTCGACCCTGTCCAACAGCCAGAGAATCTCTTCTGAAAACGTGTCACAATGATTTTCAATCGCGATTTTAACATCGGCGGCGTCGGCTGCCGGGATTATTTGTTTTAGCCAGGAGGACACGGATTTGATCTGGTCCATCACATCCGGATGGAAACGGCTGGCCGCCACTGGCCGCGGTCGGATTAAGTCCATGCTGACTTTGACGATATCCGCGCCCAGCGCCCGTGCCGTAGCAATTGCCTCTGTCAGATCGTGCTGGATGCCGATCCCTTGACCGCCGAGGTCCAGGGAAAAATTGTATTCGAGATACAGATTCCGCTCCTGTGCTGCGGCGTTGACTTCCTTTAAGTAAGCCGGTTGCAGATTTTCCAGAACACCGTCATCCAGATGCAGGCCGTCAAGACCCCAGCAAACTGCCTGATCCATGAGCTCAAAAGTGCTCATCTGCCTGGGCCAGGGCAGGTTAAAGTCGGCCCAGGCCTGCCCGATGCCGTGAAGATAAAGGCTATATGTGTGGAGTCCCAGCAGCATTTTGCATCTCAATGCTTGATCCCGGATATCTGAATGGCTTGGCTTAAATGCGTGTATTTCGACGATATATTTTATTACCGCAATAGATAACGTGTATTGAAAATCCATGCAAGGTAATATTTGACAACGTCTTGCTCAACTGTTTATTCTAATCTTAAGCAATTATCAGCAACTATTTAAAGTGAGGGGGAGCGTTTTTCTGATATTGATAGCGGAATGCAATATCAGCGATATTATCGTGCGAACTCATGATTAGGGCAGTGTAGCGAAAGAACAGAATTCAAATCCCTCATTTAAAGTTGTTTCAAAAAGTGAGGACATACTATGAAAACCATATATCTGGGTGTGGAAGGGATGACTTTAGACAACCTGATTGCGATTGCTCGCCAAGGCAATCAGGTACAATTGACCGCTGATGCTGAAAAACAGATCCAAAAAAGCCGCCACTTGATCGAGCGCTGGGTGCAGGAGGAGCGCAGAATTTATGGCATCACCACCGGGTTTGGCGCACTGAGTGATGTTTCCATTTCCAGAGCCGATACCCGCCGGCTTCAAAAAAACATTTTGATGAGCCATGCTGCCGGCGTCGGCAGACCGTTTAATGAGGAAACCGTCAGAGGTATTCTGGCATTGCGCATAAAGGATCTGGCAAAAGGTCATTCCGGTATTCAACTGTCAACCGTGCAGCAACTGGTTGCGCTTTTGAACTGGGGGGTGTGCCCGTTTGTTCCTGAAAAAGGCTCCGTGGGGGCCAGTGGCGATTTGGCCCCCCTGGCCCATCTGGCTCTGGTTCTGATCGGAAAGGGAGAAGCCTTTTACAAGGGGCAACCGCTAACCGGTCGCCAGGCGCTCAACAAATGCGGTCTGAAGCCGTTGCAGCTGGAAGCCGGCGAAGGTCTGGCGCTGGTCAACGGCACTCAGGTGATGACGGCCATCGGTGGACTGGCGGTTTATGACGCCGGTTTGCTGGCCAAATTAACCGACATTGCCGCCGCCATGAGCCTGGAAGTGCTGATGGGCAGCCGCACTGAATTTGACCCTAAAATCCACGAGGTCAGGCCCCATCCCGGTCAGGCGATCGCGGCCGATAACATGGCCCGCATCACGCAAAACAGCGAAATCATTACCTCCCATAAGGATTGCGGCCGTGTCCAGGATGCTTATACCTTGAGGTGTTCGCCGCAAGTTCATGGGGCCACCCGGGATGCGATTCGTTATTGCCTCGGTGTCATTGAGACTGAGATGAATTCTGCGACCAACAATCCCTTGATATTTCCCGATGCTGACACGTTCCTGCTGGGCGGCAACTTTCATGGCCAACCGGTGGCGCTGGCGATGGATTTCCTGGCGCTGGCGGTTGCTGAACTGGCCGATATTTCAGAACGACGGATCGAACGCCTGGTCAATCCCAAGCTTAGCGGTCTGCCGGCTTTTCTGGTGGATGACGGCGGCCTTAATTCCGGGTTTATGCTGGCGCAGTACACCGCTGCGGCCCTTGTGTCCGAAAACAAGGTACTCAGTCATCCGGCCAGCATTGATTCGATTCCCACTTCAGCGAACAAGGAAGATCATGTATCAATGGGAACGATCTCCGCGCGCAAATGCAGAGAAATTGTTCACAACACCGAGGATGTTATTGCCATCGAACTTCTGTGTGCCGCCCAGGCGCTGGATTTGTTTACCAATATGAAACCCGGCGAAGGCACGCTGGCGGCCTATCGGGTTATCCGCAAAGCGATCCCTCACCTTGAAAAAGACCGTATTTTGTCAAAAGACATCCAAGGCGTTAAGCAGTTGATGCGCGATGGTAAAATTTTAAATGCGGTTGAAAAAAAAGTGGGCGATCTACAATAAATTTAGCTGCCAAATTTGACCGAATATTCTTCCCACCAGGCATCTTTGCTCGAGCGAATTGTTTTCAATGATGTGTCCCCAAATTTTGCTTAATCTCTGTAGACCTTTTACCGAAATATGGCATAGGAAAGATGGTGGCAGGTGGTTCTATGCCCGGGCATCACAATCTTTCTTGACACCCGGTATTCGATTCTTTAGAGTAAAAATTTTGGGTCTAAAGTGGATTTGGGTTCGTACGTCCCCACTTCCTCTGGGTTGGGAGCTGAATGCGATGGGTTTTTTGGGCAACATCCTTGAAATCGATCTATCCGCCGAAAAATGGCATCTGAGCGCATGCCCTGCGGATGCAGAATACCATTATCTGGGCGGTCGCGGCATGAATATCAAACTGCTCTACGATCGAATTCCTCCTGGAACCGATCCCCTGGGGCCCCAAAACATTCTAACCCTGTCCTGTGGGATGCTGACCGGCACAGCAGCACCGGCTTCTTCCAGGCTGCATATCAACGCCCTGTCTCCCCTGACGCATATTTTAGGCGGCTCCAACGTCGGCGGCGGGTTCGGCGTCAGCCTGCGATTGTGCAATATCCAACAACTGGTTATCCGCGGTCGGGCTTCGGGACCGGTATACCTCTGGATCGACGGTGACACCATTGAGCTTCGCAACGCTAAATCGCTCTGGGGCAAAGATACGTGGGAAACGGAGGCCTTACTAAAAGAAAGACTGGGAACTCA
>JASFJF010000383.1:0-4339 GCA_050122255.1 Desulfobacterales bacterium | reverse complement strand
TATGTTTAATTTCATCGGCTGCGGCAGCCTCCATGGCCTTAATCATCGAAAATTCTCTGTGCAGGATGCCGCTAATTAAAATTTTTATTATATAATCTCTGGCGTGTACGGTCTTATTCTTGATCGATTCCCAATCCCCCTGACGCGAAAGCTCTAAGATCTCATCGACCAGGGAGGGTTGGCTACGCAGACCTATCCTAAACCAGAAAATGGTCCGTTCGATGACCACACTCAAAGCAAGAATCGAACAGAGCAGCAACGGGTACATGACCGGTCCGCCTTTATCGAAAATATGCCACATCGTCTTCACTCCTTGTGTCGGTAGGTTTCCAATGGGTCATTGTTCCCGGTTTACAGTTTAAATGCCAGTCCGACGCGAAAACTGGGATCCGGCGGGCTGAAACCAAATACTTCCTCATAGTGTTCGTCAAACAGGTTTTGAACCTTTCCAAAGATTTTAAAATCTTTGATGTATTCGTTATTCAGATCAAACGTATAGGAGGTTGCCAGGTCGACGAGGAAATAGTCATCCAGGGTTGCCCGTTTAGCCTGAAAGGTTCGAAAATCAAGATCATCGCGCTCACCCACATAAAGACCATCCACCCGGATCTGGAATCCCCGCCAGGCCCAGTTAATATAGCCGGAAGCCGTGTGATTTGGCCGCCGCAAAAGATCCTTGCCTTCCTCAAATGGTGAACTCTGGCCCCCGACACCCCCGTCATCTTCGACCTCAGTGTCCAGATAGGTGTAATTTCCGCCAATGGTAAAACCATAGCCGGGCTTGCATAATGCCATCAGCTCGACCCCCTGACTCTTGGCTTTTTGAATGTTTTCAAAATTCGGTTCCGGATCCGGGCTGTTGACAAATGTGATCAGATCATCAAATTTCTGGAAAAAGTAGGTTGCCCCCAAAACGAGCTTGTTTTTCCAAAACACCTGGTCGACACCCACTTCCCAGGAATAGGATTTTTCAGGGTCTAAATCCGGATTGCCGGTGGCAAATCCCTGGGAAAACTGTTCGGTAAAGGTGGGTGCTTTAAAGCCCTTGCCGGCTGCGCCCCGCAATATGGTGCCGCTTTGGGTGAATTCGTATGCAATTGAACCACGCGGAACAAATTCATTGCCGAACTGACTGTTATCTTCATAACGCGCCCCGGCCGTTAGATGCAAACGATTAAAAAAAGACAGTTGTTCCTGGGCATACCATCCCCAGTTGTCGCGTTCTTCATTTAAATCATCTGTTGATTCAATTTCAAAAAAGACGGATCTGGTTTGCAAATCATAATCTTCCTCCAGGTATTCAAATCCGGCCGTAAATATCGACCGAATCGTTTCAGTTGTCGGATAACGAATATTAAAATGATAATCAACGGAGTAGCGTGTCTCTTCAGTATCCGAGAAAAATGCGCCAAAGGCGTCCGCCGGCGGGTCCTCCGGGTCGTTATAATCTTGTTCATTTTTATGATAGCCGAACAGCACGACATGCTCCAGCCATGACAACATCTGGTACTGAGCGTTTATGCCGCCCGTCCAATCTTCGTTTTTTATATCCTGATTGGGATCCAGAGGTGAATATTTGTCCCCGGCATCTTCGGTTGGAAACTTCAATTTGGACTCTTCATAGCGGCCGCTGAAAGTAAGATCAAGATTATCCATGGGAAACACATCCACCCGACCGCTAAAGGTATTATTCCAGTAATCCTGGTTGACATCCAGGTAACCGTTATCGTCTACCCGGGCGTATGCCAGACTGGCTCCGATCCATTCATTGCCGCCGTTAAAGCCAACACTGTGCTCTCCGATGTAGTTTTTATCACCCTCCAGATAAGTACCATTGGAGGTGGAGCCTCGCAGGGACGGCTTGCCCTCACCGGGTTTGGTAATAAAATTGATCACCCCGCCAATGGCATCCGACCCGTATAGGGCACTCTGCGGCCCGCGTACAATTTCGACGCGTTTAAAATTTTCGGTTAGCAATGAGCCAAAATCAAAAGCGCCGCCTCCCAGATTGACGCTTACGCCGTCGATTAAAACTTTGGTAAAGTTATCTTCCCCACCGCGAGGATAAAGCGCCGTTACGCCACCCCGGCCGCCGCTGCGCAAAATATTAAACCCGGGAACCGTACTTAATACGTCCAGCGCATCGACTGCCTGGCGCTCTTCAATTTCGTCCTCGGTTATGACGGTGGTTGAAACGCCCAATTCCCTGACCGGCGTCTCGGTCCGGGTAGCCGTCACAAGGGTTTCATCCATCAAGGGGACTGAATTCTCATTTTCAGAATCGGCGATAACCGGATTAGATGCAATCACTCCAAACAATAAGCCAAACAGGGCAGACCGAGCAAAACGCTTCATTCATTTTTCTCCTTCCGTTGTTCAGATCAATATTTGGCTATTCTCAGTTTATTTGCGGTATAAAAATTTGTGCGGTAGCAGCGTCACGCGCGGTAAATTTCCCAACGGACTGCTATCGACCAGCAGCCGGCAATTGTATGTTTCTTCCAGCGTTTTTAAGTTCAATACCCCACTGGGTGTTCCCATGCGCACGATTTGCCCTGCTTTGAGCAACAGCAGTCGATCGGCATACATGGCCGCCAGATTCACATCGTGGGAGACCATCACCACCGTTACGCCTCTTTCGGCTTTGAGCTTTTCCATTAAGTCCATGATTCGGATCTGATGGGATAAATCCAGTGATGCGGTCGGTTCATCCAGCAGCATCACCTTTGGTTGCTGACAGAGGGCCCGGGCGATTAAAACACGCTGCTGCTCTCCGCCGCTAAGCTGATCCAGCTTGCGCCGCGCAAGATGGTCAACTTCGGTAAATGTCATCGTTTGCTGCACAATTTTCAAATCGTCTTCAGAGGCCAGGCCCAACACCTGCTGGTGGGGGGCGCGTCCCAGCAAAACCGTTTCCTGCGCGGTAAACGGAAAACCGACCGGCAGGCCCTGGGGAACATAGGCCAGCACCTGTGCCAGCTTTTTTTGCGAGTAGCGGCCAATCGATTTCTGCAATACATCAATCTGGCCGCTCTGGCGCTTGATGATGCCGGCCATTAATTTGATTAAAGTGGTTTTGCCGGCCCCATTGGGCCCGATGATGATAAAGATTTCACCCCGGGCAATCGAGAAGGACAGGCTCTGCAGAACCGGTTGGCTGCCATATGCATAGCGCAGGTTGTTGACGGTGAAAGCGGGTTTCATTTTCGCGACCTTTTTAAAAGAATGATAAACAGCGGTGCTCCGATCAGAGCGGTGATCACCCCGGCCGGCATCTCTCCCTGCTGCGGCAGGGTTCTAGCCAGAAGATCACACAGCACCAGATAGGCCGCCCCGCCAAACAGACTTGCCGGCACCAGAATCCGATGATCCGGTCCCAATATCAGCCGCAATAAATGGGGGATCACCAGACCGACAAATCCCACTAGGCCGCTGAAGCTGACGGTTGCGCTGACCATAAAAGAGGTCACAATCAGCAGGACAAGGGTTACAGCCTTTATGTTTATGCCCATGGAAAGGGCCATTTCTTTGCCCAGCATGAGCAGGTTCATGGCATGTGAAAACACGAAAATCATGACAAAGCAGGGAATTAAGATTGCCCCCAGTATGGCAACCTGTGGCAGGTCGGAAGCAGATAAGTCCCCCATTAGCCAGAAAATGATGTTATGCAATCGCGCGTCCTGGGTGATGGAAACCAAAAACATGATAATGGCCGAGCAAAAGGCATTGACCATAACGCCCGACAGCAGCAGGGCATCCTTTCTTAAAATCGATTTTCCGGTCGACATAATCAAAATCAACGCCAGAGTGCCCAAGCTTCCCAGAAAAGAGGTAAAGCAAATTCCGGGAAATCGCGATAAACCCAGCAATATGCCGATGATGGCACCGATTGCCGAGCCACCGGATACCCCCAGTATGAAAGGCTCTGCCAGTGGATTGCGCAGCAGTGCCTGAAAAACAAGTCCTCCCAGAGACAGCGTGGCGCCCACAATCGTTGCCAGCAAGACGCGGGGCAGACGGATGCCCCACACGATGCTGTATAAAACCGGATCGGATTCCCCGGGGTAAAAAAGAGCCGCCAAGGCCGATCGCAGCCCGCTCTGGGTGGGGCCAATGGACAGACCCAGAGAAAATGCGATCAGTAGGACCCCCAGCAAAATCAGAGAGATCCATACGAGTCGCTTGATATTATGTTCTAAATTTAAATTCACGAACCATCCTTATACAGCTCCGGATGAAGTAAGCGCGTCAATGTTTCAAGGGCTTCCAACAACCGCGGAGACGGACGATCGAACACGTCCGAGTCGACGGTATAAATGTGTTTTCCTACCCCGGCCGG
>JASFJF010000382.1:0-4381 GCA_050122255.1 Desulfobacterales bacterium | reverse complement strand
GATTTTTTCAGCCATCAGTGCCGGATCCGAATTGCTGATATACCGGGGCCAGATGTCACCCGGGCTGCCGGCTGATATGACCATCAAAGCCCTGTCGAAACCTTTTCGTTATCCGCTGAAATATGGTTACGCTTCCGTTGGTAAAGTCGTCGCCGCGGGCCCAGGTATTGATCAAAATTGGCAGGGTCGACACATCTTTTGTTTTCACCCCCACGAAACCCATTACACTGCAACCTTGGAAGACCTTTTTGTGCTCCCTGAAGCGATTGATCCGAAACGAGCGCTCTTTTTGCCAAATATGGAGACAGCCGTCAATTTCCTGATGGATGGCCGACCCACTATTGGTGAGCGGGTATATGTTTTCGGGCAGGGTATCGTGGGCCTTCTCACCACAGCTTTGCTGGCGCAGTATCCACTACGTCAACTGATTACCATCGATCGCTGGGCAGCTCGACGGCGTGCATCTTTAGATGCAGGTGCTGATATCGCCTTAGACCCCGAAGCGCCTGCAAGCCCAGATGCTCTACCCGACGCAGGCGACCCTGATGCGACTGCCGGCCCTGCAGATTTAGTGTATGAGTTGTCGGGCAACCCGCAGGCGTTGAACCAGGCTATTCAGGTCGCTGGTTTCGGAGGCCGTATTGTGCTTGGCTCCTGGTATGGCAGTCAGGATGCCCGGTTGAACCTGGGCGGACGGTTTCATCGTAACCGCATTCAGCTGATCAGCAGTCAAGTCAGTACCTTGCCACCGGAACTTTCCGGGCGTTGGACGAAAAAAAGGCGGATCAACATGGCCTGGGAAATGATTCGAAAATGTGAGCCGACACGATTTATCAGCCATCAATTTCCGCTCAACCGGGCCAAAGAGGCTTATGAACTCTTGGATAAACATCCCGATGAAGCACTGCAGGTTATTTTTGCTTACGAGGATTGAAATTTTTGTATTGCGAATTTCAATTAAAAGGTGTCAGGAAAAATTTGACTAAAATCGGAAAACAATGAAAACATGCGGCCGTTATTGCTAATGAATGGCAAAAGCTCAATACTGGCCACCGCAGGCCTGACACCCGACACCTAATTTACCGTTTTTGAAGCCTGGATTGAAAAAGTAACCACTGATATAGAAAAATTGAGAATGAGCATTTACTGGCTCGATTACTTCATCATAGCAACCTATATTGCCCAGATTTACCAGGTTTGCTTTTTCGCGGTTCCCAGCGCCGGGTCCACCGCTGAAATGCTGTCCAATCGCAAACACAAATCACTTGCGGCCAAACGGCACCCGGGCACAACCATCGTACACTCCACTCCGCAGATGGTCGGCACCATCGGAGCCACCCTGACAGTCCTGGTCGCAGCAATGATCCCATTGCTGACGATTGTGTTTCCGGTTGTGAACCACTATCTTTTACCGTTTGTAAAGATACCCCCGTCCACCGCCTTGTCCATGATTAGTGCTGGCCTGCTGGTGCTGGGGAATAGCCTGACATTTATAGCCGTTGGGACCCTGCGTGCGAATGTCAGCTTTCATGACTTCGGTGAAACAGCGCGCCTGTATACTGAAGGGATCTATGGCACGATAAGAAACCCCATAACCCTGGGCCTGGGGACTGTTTTTGCAGGTTTTGTACTCGCACGGCCATCAGTGGCGATGCTCATCGGATGGATTATCTTTGCGCTCAATTCCCGTTACCGCATCCACATGGAAGAAGTTTATCTGGAGAAAACTTTCGGCAATGATTATCACAAGTACAAGGATGCCACCGGTAAGTATTTTCCCAAAATGGGCAGGCATAGCGTTGCCAAGGTCATAAAACTGTCTGAGGGCAGCACCAAATCCCAACATGTCGATACGATACAGGAGTAATGCAGTAATGGTGAGTGCGAAAAATTTGACATGTCGAACATTTAAAGAACGCAGTGCTCCAAAACTCCAGCACTCCAATACACCAATAGAAAATTGAGCCCTCATATACTGATATTATGAAAGCCCAATTATGACATTTTGAAAAAAGGAGCGTTGAAGATGTATTCCGTTGCTGTGCGTCGTGATTTTATCGCTCATCACTTTTTAACGGGCGGTGACTGGGGACCGGAAAATGAACTCCACGCCCATCATTATGTTGTCCAGGCCCGCTTTGACGGACCGGAACTGGATCATCACGGTTACCTGGTCGACATCTGTGAAATTGAAGCTGCTCTGGATGTTCTGGTTGAAGGATACCGGGACAAGACCCTTAACCGCCTGGCGGTATTTGAAGGATTGAACCCCAGCCTGGAGCATTTCGCCAGAATCATCTGGCAAGCCATATCAGATCAACTGCGGTCATCAATTGTAAAATCAATGACCGTCAGAGTCTGGGAAAATGACATCGCCTGGGCTGCCTTCACGAAAGATCTGTAATGCGCTTGTGCTTGATGATATGTGGCAGTCTGGATAGCCTGACCGGCGGTTTCCTTTATGATAAATATCTGGTCAGGCATTTGCGTCACACAGGCCATACGGTGGATGTTGTTTCACTTCCCTGGCGTCGATACGCCATGCAGTTACTGGACAATTTTTCGCTCAGACTCAGGTCGATGCTTTGCGGTAATCGCTATGATCTTATTTTACAGGATGAACTCATCCACCCTTCCCTTTTCTATTTCAACCCCAGGTACCGGCGGGTCAACGGCGTTCCGATTGTATCCATCGTGCATCAGGTGCTTTCAAGTCAGCCCCGCGAACCGAAGCTCAATCAACTATACAGGGCCATCGAGAAACACTACCTGGCCGGTGTTGATGCCTTCATCTTTAACAGTCAAACGACCCGCAGCCATGTGCATCATCTGATCGACCGGCGGCCGCCTTCAATCGTCGCCAATCCGGGAGCAGACCGCCTGGGTTACCTGAAAACATCCGATGTTTTGGCCACCAGGGCCCGGCGCGCAGGTCCCTTGGAGCTGGTGTTTGTCGGCAACATAACGCCGATTAAGGGTCTGATTCCTTTACTGGAAAGCCTCCTGCAGCTGCCTGCGGATACCTGGCGCCTGACCGTTGTCGGTAGCCTCAAAATGAACCGCAGGCATGTAAGCCGAATCAGGCATATGATTTCAACCCACCGGATCTCCCATCAGGTTCGTCTGATGGGATCGCTGCAGGGTCGGGACCTGGTCGGTATTTTAACCAACAGCCAGCTGTTTGTTATGCCATTTGCCAATGAGGGCTTCGGCATCGCCTGCCTTGAGGCCTTATCCTATGGTCTGCCGGTCCTGGGCTCAGCGACAGGCGCCGTAAAAGAATTTATTCTCGATGGCATAAACGGCTTTTTGATACCTGCCGGTGGAATACAAACATGTGCCAGTATTATTTTAAGCTTGCACAAAGACCGCAATCAACTGATTCGTCTCAGCAAAGCCGCCCGGCTAACTGCACTTGCAAGACCCGGCTGGAGCGATACCGTGGATGCCATCCATTATTTTTTGACGCATTTACCCGACCAGCGGCAGGCCGGCTACACGCAAATGGGCTCGATATGAACCTGCCAGGGTCAAGACAGATGCTGCCCCATCCCTCAGGTTTTTCCAGGATGGTGCAGATCCTCAGGCCTGTCGTCGGAATGGCTCTGGCTTGGGGCTTTTTAAACATAATGCTTAACCTGCGTTATCCCGCTGCTCAGGAATCGTTATGGGCGCTGTTACTGGTTTCGCCCGAAGCTATGTTTGTTGTCGCTGTACTGTGTATCGCTGCCGCCATGAATTGGCCATTTCATCGTAGTTTATTCTGGGGGCTGACGCTGATTGTGGTCTTTATGCGACTGTTTCGTAGCGCAGATCAATTGGTGCCCATGTATTTTTTCCGGCCGTTTAATCTTTACATCGATGCACAATTGATACCGGTTTTAATGCGGCTGCTGTATAAAACCTTGCCGCTTGAAACCTTTTTACTCTATGGCGCTGTGGGTATTTTCATGATGACCGTCATCACCGCTGGCACCCGTTGGTCTATTAAAGCAATCCATCAAACGCTCGTCCTCAGGCGCAAGGTGTTGGTAACGATCGCTGTGACCGTCGCTGCTTTGGCGACCCCGCTGCTGTTCAGCAGTGGGGCAAGCAACCGCCCGCTGCCGATCTTCCATCCCGGGCTTTCAGACCGGATTTTCCAGGAAATCGATTTCATTTTGCATGTTCGCGGCGATCGAAGCCAAAACATGCAGGCCATTCGCTCTGCAGCAGCTGAACTCGATCAAACACCCTCGTCTCTGGACAGGCTCGGGGGGGCGGATGTATATATCATTTTTATCGAATCCTACGGGCAGACCGTTTTTGACAGGAAGCGCTACCTGCCCTCTATTTTACCGGTGCTGACGCGGCTTGAAAAAGGTCTGGCCGATCGGGGATT
>JASFJF010000381.1:0-4394 GCA_050122255.1 Desulfobacterales bacterium | reverse complement strand
CAGACAGCAGGACGGTCTGATGCAGGATAAAAAAAGGCAGCACGCCTTCATTGGCAGATCGCAGTACGGGGCGTTCAACAGTCAGGTACTGTCTGCCGAACCCCAGGATGGCCAATAACCAGCACCAGGTGCTGAAACAGTTAAGAAGAGCACGCAGCCAATCCGTCATCAAAGCCGGAAAAGCCAAACGGGACGGACTAAACAACAGGAAAAGGTAGGCTGACATTAGAACCACGCCCAGTAAAAGCGAAATCCAGCGCTGATTCTTAATATGCTCTTGGAGATGGTCGCTGGAAACAATCATGAATCCGGCGATCAGAAACCAGAGATAATGCAGAAAGCCCCAGCCGCCGTTGCCGACCGCCAGAACTGCCCGTGGAATAAGCGCTTTCATCATCAATAGTGGCATAGAGAACCCCAGATACATCAACCCCGGGATCGTCAACCACAACATGATCCGATTCAGAATATCCCGCCCGCTTCCTTGCAACCAGACAAACAGACGGTAGCAGACCAGGCTGTAAACAAATAAAAACAACAGATACCAGAGGTGCATTCCGTGAAATGCAAAATTTCCCGGCACGCCGATCCCTAAATAAACCCCGTTAAAATACACGGGCAGAAAGGAAAAGAATGATCCTGAAAATTGACTATGGGTTAATCGTTCCAGGTATACCTGTAAGGCGCTGTGCGTGACCGCTGCGACCAGGACCGGTATCATCAGCCGCATGAACTTATCAACGTAAAATCTGGACCAGCGGCCGGATTTTGTGATGGCATAAAACAAACTCGCACCGGAGATGATGAAAAAAAGCGGCATCATCCATCGCGTAGCAAAAACATTCCAGATTTCTACCCAGACATAGGTGTTGATATTCTTAACATGCCAGTCACCAAGATTAAAAAATCGGCTGCTGTGATAAACAAAAACGATCATGATGGCCAAAACACGAAGCCAGTCGAGTTCATATCTTCTACGTGAAGGGCTGGAAGTCATTGTATCCTCCAAACAGGACAGCATATGATTGCATTATTTTAGCGACCGTTCAAATTGACTATCTTCGACTTTAACCATTTATATGGTAAAAACATAGAAACACGCCTCTGATAGGCCAGGTATTTTTCTCCAAATTCTTTTACAAGCTTCTTTTCTTCGAGATAAGTTCCTACAATTAAATAAGCGGTAAGGATCGTATTTACAAGAATCCCTGATAGGTCCAATTGACGCGCCCAGATAAAAAGAATAGCTGCAAGATACCACGGGTGCCGTGTTATTCCCAGAATACCTGAGGTGACCAGCTCGCCCGTATCGGTTATCACCTTGTTTGAGGTTCCCTCTTGTATCTGTTTAATTCCCAGAAACTGATAGGCATCATAATGACGTCCGCCAAGGAAGAACAATAAAACAGTCAATCCAAGTACCATCACCTGACCAATCCGCATATACCCGCTCCATAAGAATATAACTTGAGTTTGAATCGAATATGCAAATAAAGCGACAGGTATCAGGGTTAGAGTGGCAACGAGGTTGAAAAATAATCGGTAAAAACGAAATCTCTCTCCCAGGCGTCTCTTAAGATATTCTGTCACCGGTACTGATATCATTGCACTGTGTAAGACACACCATGCAATTAGGAGCAACGCAAGCATTAGGTATTTTGTGTAATCCAATGATTCCATACCAACGACATCTTGATAGACGCTAACAAATCTCCATAGCGATCATGGTGACACCTGCACTGACCAGACGCGAGATAACGTCGCCCTTGTGCTGAAAATACATTCAAAATATCCAGACGTTGTCTGCGGCACAGATATCACCTTTGGTAGTTGTCGAGTCAAGAAAATCTTGATATTGATAATTATAAAAACATCTCAACGACTTGAATTTTTCCGCCAATTCCGTTACCATACGCTCATCTTATCGGGGAACAGCAACCTACCCTTCTCACACTTCATTCGGAATCTGAAAGCGACGGTATCGTTTGCCAAGAACAAGGACCGAAGTGCGCATCAGCGTCTGAACGTACGTGCCCGGCGACGTGTTCCGTATAGTCCATTAAATTTAAGTCCAACACGATAGAGATTGCATCATCTTAAACTGACCGGTTGGATCACCTTAGCGTTGTAAAATTAATCTATATTATAGGACAAAAAAAGGGGGGCCAAAAAATGCAAGCAAAAAGAAGGGTCTGGTTTTTCGTGTTTTTGGTCGGTTCTATAATGGTGTCAATATGTTCGGGGCCAGCGGGAGCTTCTGAATTTTTAGCGGATGTTGTCATGAAAGGCGCGATGACATCCGGCGACGGCAAAATATGGGTCAAAGAGCATATGAGCAGACAGGAGATGGGCAGCAAGACCGAGAAAATGATTTTGATCATGGATATGGACCAGGGGTATCATTGGACACTGATGCCGGATATGAAAATGTATTTAAAAACAGAGATACCGGCCAAAGGCAAAGGGTTCCATCCGGAGAGCTTTGTTGGCATGGCACCGGGTCAATTGGATGCTGAAATAAAGCGAATCGGCACTGAAACGGTACAGGGCTACAAGTGCGATAAGTATCTGTTCACGTTTAGCGATAAAAAAATGGGAACCATGATGCAGTGGTTTTCCATCAAGCTGGGCTACCCGATTAAAACAGTAAACAAATCGGACATGATAGGAGAGGTCGTAACAGAACTGCACAATATCCAAAAAACCAATATCCAGGACGATCTTTTCATGGTTCCATCTGATTATCAGGAAATGCCAACCTGGAAAATGCCGCAAATGTCGGGCCAAACCCGGTGATTCAAAAAAGGGGGGCAGTGCCCACAACAGAAAGGAGTTCAAACATGCCTACTTACGAGTTCTATTGTGAAGAATGTAAAAAAACGTTTACCATAATCCTTTCGATCTCCGAATATGAAAAGCGGAAATACAGTTGCCCGCAGTGTAACGCCAAGAAATTGAAGCAGCAAATATCATCCTTTCAGACGGTAACTTCAAAGAAAAGTTAGCCTTTAATCGATTGCAGTCCTCAACAGACGGGATTTTTATCACCGGTTCATTTGGGATACTATATGCGCAAAACAATGAGAAGAAAAAGCATTAGGCCATTTTGAAAATAATCCGTTCGAAACAAAAAGAATTGATTATTTCTTTCTCCAGGGATTAACGGCTGAAACCAGCTATGTGGTTTTCAATAGAGATCAGGGGCCGATCGTCTCCGACCATTCCGGGCTCGTTGTTGAAATCACCCCCTGGAACTAAATCATATTATTAAATAGTCTGAGTTTAGTTATATCGTCTAATCGCTGATCTGTATGCTTGAGGGGGGAGGGACATGGAATTTGGCAGACATTGGGTCAAGCTTTTACACAAAGCCGCGACAGGCGCTAAAAAGACCCGGCTTGCTTTGACACCGATCGGCCTGACCATCTTTGGCGTGTTCACGGCCGTTTTTGTATGGGTTGCTCAACGTGTGGGAACTGAAAAACATCGAGGAACCTGAACTTGTCAAACGTTTGGGCAATGCGTACATCGAATATCGAAAACAGACCCCGATGTTTATCCCGGGATACCGCCCAAGATCAAGATAGATTGTCGTGTCGTAAAGCGGGGGTCAAAGCTTGAATTGTGAATAGAGATCGGCTGCCATCGGAGCAATGCTAAAATTTTGAGAGGAAATCTGCCACACCGCTGAGAACGCATCCCGACCTGCTTTCTACAATTTAAAGAATCGATTTGCCCTGTCAAATTGTTTTGAAGAAATGCAGCCTACCCGGTGTAATTCTGCTAAACCCATTTTAAAAGGGCGAAGTGAATTTAACTGGGATGATTTGACTATTAAACCTTAATTCTAATATAGTCAGTGTAATCCCACACTCACCCCGCTCAATTTTTTGTAAAAGTAAAACAAACGAAGAGGAGGATACCCATGGCAGACAAAACAGCAGACCTGGCAGGACCCGGGATCGGCAACTACGATGATCTAAAAAAGGAACTGCCAGAAGACTATGAGCCCCTGTTAACCCCCATGGAGACCATGAAGGCCGTCTTTGCCATCAAAAACTACATCGAGCAAAACCTGTGCAAGGCGCTCAACCTGCAAATGGTCCAGGTCCCCTTGATCGTTGACCGTGACAGCGGCGTTAACGATTACCTGGACCGTGATGGCTCGCGCACACCGGTGGAATTCCCCTGTGGTCTGGGTCTCGACAAGCCCATCACGGCCCAGGTGGTCCAGGCAGCCACCAAGTGGAAACGCATGGCGCTCAAGGTGTTTGACTGCCAGGTGGGCGAGGGCATCTGCACCGACATGAAGGCCGTGCGCAAAGACTATTTTTTGGACCACGATCACAGCTCCTATGTCGATCAATGGGATTGGGAGCGTGTGATCACCGCCG
>JASFJF010000380.1:0-4409 GCA_050122255.1 Desulfobacterales bacterium | reverse complement strand
ATTCACCTTTTTGCATGCTGGGCATGTTCGTTTATGTTTAAGAAAATTTCGGAGAATTGCCGAGATAAAGAATGGGTTCAAATTCTTAACTCCTCATAAACACTTCATATTCTATTAACGCAATATGAGCCCTATTGTGCATTCGTACGCTAAATTTTCAGATTGCAACGTTCATTATAAACTATTTAGCAATACTTTTCGTTAATACATACTTGCATGACAGTAACTGATTGAATGGCAAAATTCAAGTTGCGCATGATGCTGGTATCCCTAAAAAAATCGGGGCGCGGATACTTAATTTCCGGATAATTATAGGAGATTAGGAAACTCAGAGGTTCTGTCTCCGAATCCGTAGGCCGCCCCGCGTCTCCCAAATGACGCGGGATCTCCGCTTCGTTACGACAGGCTTTCGAATCCTGCCGGGCGTACCCGTAATTATAAGCACTTACAAGATTTTCGTGAGTGCTTTTTTTGTTTGAAAAAGTCCAAAAAAAGGAACAAAAAAAGGTCCATTTTAATTATGGAGATAGCCGCGATCCATTATTCATCTATTTATCTGATAGCGTTAAGCAATCCAAAATTCGGTCAGATCGTATTTCATGCAAAATGAGATATGAGCGCTAGCAGGGCGTTCTCAACCCACCTTCTTGCACTTTTTCTTGATTTAGTGAGCTGATAGGCATAGGTATAATTTTGGACTTTGAACAGTAATTACATAATTATCAGAATATCAGATGTGACAATTGCTCATTGTAAAACATTTATAATACATTGGATCTTTCATGTAAATTTGCAAAAACACATAGAATTTTCAAACTGATGTGCGCACAGCAGGGTATTTTCATCTGCGCGCAACAGGCGGGGCCTTAGATATCTTGGCTTGTGGCAGACGCTTGATACGAAAGGGTGACAAAATGCAATTCATCGATCTCGTGGCACAGCAAAAACGAATTCGGGATCGAATTGAGGCCAATATTGCGGTGGTTCTCGATCACGGCCAGTATATCATGGGCCCTGAAATCAAAATCCTGGAAGAAAAATTAGCCGGCTATGTGGGTGTCAAACATGCCAGCGCCTGTGCTTCCGGTACAGACGCGTTGCTGATGGCCTTGATGGCTTATGGCATTGGTCCCGGGGATGCCATTATTACCACACCTTTTACCTTCATCGCCACTGGCGAAGTGATCAGCCTGCTCGGCGCAACTCCAGTTTTCGTGGATATCGACCCGCAAAGCTTTAATCTGGATCCTGCAAGGCTGGAGCAGGCCGTAGAAGCAATATCGGAAAATGCAGAACGCGATCATCCGTTGCCTCGATCAGAGGGTTCACTTAATGCCAAGGGCATTATCGCCGTTGACCTTTTCGGTTTGCCTGCTGATTATGACAGCATAAACGTAATTGCCCGGCATAACGATCTTTTTGTACTGGAAGATGCCGCTCAGTCTTTCGGGGCCGAGTACAAGGGCAGCTTAGCAGGTAACTTGGCCGATATTGGTTGCACTTCCTTTTTTCCGGCCAAACCACTTGGCTGTTATGGGGACGGTGGCATGTGTTTTACCAACGATGACAAACTGGCTGAGACCATGAATAGCTTGCGGGTTCACGGCAAAGGCATCCTCAAGTATGACATTGTACGCACCGGCATCAACGGCCGCTTAGACACGCTGCAGGCGGCTATTTTGCTAGCCAAATTCGATATTTTTCCCGAGGAGATCGAACTGCGTCAGCAGGTTGCCGCGCGCTATACGTTGCTACTAAATCAGCAGGCTGAAGTCCAAACGCCGATCGTTCATGACCAAATAAAAAGCGCCTGGGCACAGTATTCCGTTTTAGCCAAAGATGAAGACCATCGTTCCAGATTGCAGGCCAGACTTAAAACGGCCGACATCCCCACGGCAATCTATTATGCCAAGCCGCTACACCTGCAGGATGCTTTCGCGCTACTTGGCTATCGGCAGGGAGATTTTCCTGTCAGCGAGAATCTTGCGGCCCGCATTTTCAGCCTGCCCATGCACCCCTATTTGTCAAGTGCCGATCAAGATAAAATTACGAAAGTTTTAAGTAGCAGTTAGCCTGTTTTAGGTCCGACCACACCTGTAGACGATAACATGAGGAGTTAAATATGGTGAAGGCCACCAATAAAAAAACACCGGCGGTCGCCATAATCGGCTGCGGATATTGGGGGAAAGAATTAATCCGCAACTATCATGACCTCGGAGCCCTGAAATTGATCTGTGATAAAGATGAAGCGTCCCTGGCCACCCTCAGTGGTCAGTACACGGATGTTGAAACCTGCCACGCAGTCGTAGATGTGCTCACCCGCAAAGACATCAACGGCGTTGTTATTTCCTCTCCGACCAAAACCCATTTCAGCATGGCGCACAAGGCGCTGCTGGCCGGCAAACATGTTTTCGTTGAAAAACCGTTGGCCCTTAGCGCGGAAGAAAGTGAAATATTGATCGCACTGGCGTCGGAAAGAAAAAAAATACTGATGGTGGGCCATCTTCTGCAGTATCATCCGGTTTTCAGGCATTTAAAAGAGATGGCCACAGCCGGAGAGCTGGGCCGGATCAATTATATCTATTCTCATCGTTTAAACCTGGGCAAGATCAGGCGAGAAGAAAACATCCTGTGGTCATTTGCACCCCATGATATTTCGATGATTTTGTCGCTCGCGAAAGAGCAGCCCGGAAGCGTCATGACCACCGGCGGCAATTATCTGCATCAAGAAATTGCGGACGTGACCACGACCCACCTCGAGTTTCCCTCCGGCCTAAGAGCCCATATTTTTGTTTCGTGGCTTCATCCATATAAGGATCAGAAGCTGGTGGTTATCGGAGACCGTAAAATGGCTGTTTTTGACGATACCCAATCCTGGAACGACAAGCTGCTGTTGTATTCGCATAAGATTCATTGGAAAAACCATGTGCCCGTCCCTGCCAAGGCGGATTCCGAAAGGATTGATATTCCGGAGGAAGAGCCCCTGCGTGCGGAATGCCTCCATTTTTTGGAGTGTTTGACCAACGGCAAAGAGCCCATCACCGACGGGCGGGAAGGACTGCGGGTTTTAAAAATCTTAAACGCCAGCCAGGCCTCGCTGAATGCGGGTGGTGAAAAAATTGATCTGAATCCGGCCGCTGAGGGAGCAATTCCCGGCAGTGCTCCTGTCTCACCCAGATACTTTGTGCACCCCACAGCGGTTATCGATGATAATGTCTCCATCGGTGAGGGCACCAAAATTTGGCATTTTACTCATATTCTTTACGGTTCAAAAGTAGGCGGCAAATGCAATTTAGGGCAAAATGTTATGGTCGGTCCGCATGTGATCATGGGCAATAATTGTAAATTACAAAACAATGTTTCCGTTTACCAGGGCGTAACTCTCGAAGACGGTATATTCTGCGGACCTTCGATGGTTTTTACCAATATATACAATCCGCGAGCTGAGATTCAAAAAATGGACCAGGTGCGGCCAACGCTGGTTAAAAAGGGCGCGACCATCGGCGCCAACGCCACAATCGTTTGCGGTGTGACCCTCGGCCGCTACAGCTTCGTCGGAGCCGGTGCTCTTGTGAACAAAAACGTTGCTGATTATGCTGTTGTTGTTGGAAATCCCGCCCGGCAAATTGGATGGGTCTGTGAATGCGGCGAGCGTCTGACTGATGATCTGGATTGCCTCGCTTGTGGCCTGGTGTATATCAAAAAGGCTGGGAGGCTTGAACCTATATCATTTTCATGATCTGAGAAACACTTTTTGCGCTAACTTGATCATGTCTAGTGCAGTTTATCTGGTGCAAAATACAGGACGGGAATGACCTACTGCGAAAAGTGATTCTTCTAATTATTTGCCGGTTAGTATTGTAACTGAAAACGGAGGGCTTATGAAATTCACTGAATTTAATAAAAGTATTATCCCTTTCCGGCAAAGGGATGCCAAGAAAGTTGGAAAAGATTGTTATTATGTTGACATGATTGTGTGGCTCAACGGGGATCAAATTGAGTTGGGAGATAATATCGGATTCAACTATGGATGCTATGTCAATGGTTTTGGGGGATTGATTATCGAAGAAGGCAGTAGATTCGGGCCAATGACCATGATACACACCGCAAACCACATGATCGATAATGTTGACGCGGGTATTGACGGCCAGGGCTGGATCAAAAAACCTGTGCATATTGAAAGGGATGTGGGGGTGACCATGGGTGTCATAATTCTTCCAGGGGTGCGCATTGGCAAAGGGAGTTTGATCGGCGCCGGCAGCGTCGTAACCAAAGACATACCACCCTACAGCATTGCCGTCGGCAATCCGTGTAAGGTCATTAAATCAAGGAAGTAATACATTCAAGCGGAGAGGGTCCGGTTTTGATTCACGCCGGTTTAACTTTCAGTTAATTGTAACTCTGCTCAT
>JASFJF010000379.1:0-4431 GCA_050122255.1 Desulfobacterales bacterium | reverse complement strand
GCATTTGCCGCAGGATTCATCGGTGAGAAATTCAATGAAGTACTTAGCGACATCAACCATACAGGTATCTTCATCCATTACAATCATTCCACCTGACCCCATCATTGAACCGGCCTTGGTGAGTTCGTCAAAACCAACTTCCAGATCTAACAGAGCCGCGGGAAGGCATCCTCCAGATGGCCCCCCGGTCTGCACGGCTTTGAATCTCTTGCCTCCAGGGATTCCACCGCCTATATTGAAGATAATATCTTTCAGGCTCATCCCCATGGGTACTTCGACAAGGCCGGTATTGGTAATTTTGCCAACCAATGAGAAAATCTTCGTGCCTTTGCTTCCATCAGTTCCGAATCGTGTAAACCAATCAGCGCCTTTATTGATAATTAGGGGCACATTGGCCCATGTCTCAACATTATTCAAAACGCTGGGTTTACCCCAAAGGCCCTTGATGTTTGACCGAATATACTTCGGTCTGGGCTCTCCAACCCTGCCCTCCAATGCCGTCATCAAAGCCGTGGATTCACCACTGACAAATGCGCCGGCGCCTTGGTGCACCCGAACAGTGAAGTCAAAGCCGGCGCCGAGGATATTTTTACCAAGAAGCCCATACGCCTCGGCCTGCTGGATAGCGATGTTCACATTCTCAACTGCCAGAGGATACTCCTGCCGGACGTAAATATAGCCCTCGTGGGAGCCGATGGCAAAAGCTCCGATGGTCAGGCCTTCGAGGACGGAATGAGGATTGCCCTCGAGAAGACTTCGGTCCATATAGGCACCCGGGTCCCCCTCGTCTGCATTGACGATCACATATTTTATTTCGTCCGGGGCGCTGCGGGATCCTTCCCACTTTTTCCCTGCAGGAAAACCACCGCCTCCTCGCCCTCTCAGTTTGGATTTATGAACTTCTTCCACTACCTGCTCGGCGGTCATTCCGGCAAGAACTTTGGCCAGCGCAGAATAACCGCCAATTGCCAGATAATCATCGATGACCTTCGGATCAATACGACCGTTGGAACCGAAAACAAGTCGCTGTTGGTTCTTGTAGAAAGGTATTTTAGACTCGTGAACGATCTTCTCTTCGGTGCTGGGGTCGGTATAAAGTAGGCGCTCTATAACCTGCTTCTCCTTTATGGTCCGGGCAACAATTTCGGGAACATCCTGAGGTGCAATTTGGAAATAACAAATTTCCTCCGGATGAATAACGATAATCGGACCTCTCTCACAAAAACCATGGCAGCCCGTCTTCCTGACGTCCACCTGAGCACTTAAACCCTGCTTTTTTATCTCCTCCTCAATACTTGCCGCAACTTCTCTACTACCCGTCGCATGGCAAGCAGATCCGGAACACAGTGTAATACACGGTTTATTCGGATCTCTTTTCGACAGGATATCCTTCCTGAATGCTTCCAGTTCAGCAGGTGAATTTATCCGCGGCATGATTTTATCCTACTCATAGTCTTTTAAAACATTTGCTGTTTCGCTCGGCGCCATCTTACCGTGAGGTTCACCATCGATTTCCATCACCGGTCCTAAGGCACAACAACCAAGGCAATTGACTGTCTCCAGGCTGAATTTGAGATCCAAATCCGTTTCACCGGGCTTGATTCCAGTCAGGTTTTGCACCGTATCAAGGACACGCATGGCACCACGAACATGACAGGCCGTACCCATACAAATATGAATTTCATGACGTCCTTTTGGAACTAGACTAAAGGCTTTATAAAAGGTAGCGATATGCTGTATCCGGATTAACGGCACTTGCAATTTTTCACTGACCCTATCTATTGCCTCCTTAGGAAGCCAATGATTTTCACTTTGAATCGCCAGCAATACCTGAATCAGAGAACTGGCTTGGCCCTGATGTTTATCAATAATCTGATCGATTCTCTCATTATCCATATCTGTTATCCTTGCCCGGACAAGCGCGAATTTACTAATGAATATCGTTCATTGAATATTCGTGGTCGTCGCTTCGCACTTTCATTTTTAAAATCTCGTAAAAAGATTGCTGCTTTGCCTCAGGCCAGAGCAAAGCGTTTGCAGTTTTCATCATACCTGACGAATCCGTATCGGGATGAGCGATTCATATGTCTAGATACTTCAGACGGGTTTAGGCCTAAAATTTCAGAGATTTCTGCGGTTGAAAGGGGTTTTTCCTGCAGGAGTAATAAAATTTGACTGATTGTTAATTTATCGATGATTAATTCATTAAATAACCGATTGACCTCATCACTGGTGAAAAATTGATTATAGGCTTCTTCCGATCTAAAGGGTACTCTGAGCCTTTCCCTTTCCACAAGCTTAAGATAGGGGATTAGCGTGGTAACAGCTTCAAGTTTAAACTGTAGGGCTTTTTTGCTGATACCTTCGCTTTTACCAAGTGGTCCTATTTCTTCTATCTTGTCGCAAAAATCATTAATAGCTTCAGTCAGAAGCATTCCTTCGCCGGAAGACATAAATTCAATCCTTAATCTTTCTGGGTTGAGTCCGATGTGCGCCATTATTTTTCTACACATAAGCACATTGCTCAATGCATCATAATTTCCGTGGGTGATATAATTGCACTCGTTAAGACGGCAACCCCCAATAAAGACCCCGTCTATTTCATTTGAGAAAGCCCTGAGTATGAATTCCAGGTCAACTCTGCCTGAACACATGACACGAATAAGCCTGATTTCAGGTCGATATTGCAGTCTGGAAACTCCAGCCATATCGGCAGCGCCGTATGCTCACCAGTGGCATACGAAACCGAGTATTTTTGGAATAAAGTGAAGTCCTGTGCTCATATCTTTTCGACTCCTTTAGTGAGACATATCGTAAAAAGCAGTTTTTCGTCCAATTACAGTGTTTTTCCAAGAGGTGCATCCATTTGTTGCATGGCCTTTTCTTTTGAAAAGGCTGCATCAATTTGGCTTATGAGATCTTCATCTGTAAAGTGCTTGAGAAAAATAGCATTTGTTGGACATTTTGCGCTGCAGAGTCCATCTCCTTTACAGAGAACAGGATTAACCCAGGCCTTCCTGCCTTGCGGCCTCTCACGAAACTTGATGGCACCATAGGTGCAAACTGAAATACAGGCCCCACAGGACACACAATCGTTTTCTTCTACCTCGCAAACAGAACCTGAGACGCTGACGACATCATGGGAAAGAAGAGTTAAAACCCGACTGGCAGCGCCATAGGCTTGATTAATCGCTTCCGGTATATGCTTGGGATAGTGCGCCATGCCGCATAGATAAACGCCGTCTGTGCCGAACTCAACCGGCCTTAATTTGACATGCGCTTCTTTGAAAAATTCATCCGGTCCCAATGAAACCTTGAAAAATTGAGAAATATCCTTGTTTCCCGCCGATGGGATAACGGCAGCCGCCAGCGATAGATAATCGGCGTCGATAGCCAGTTTTTTACTCAATATCGGGTCGGTCACAACAACCCTCAAAACGGGCTGGCCGTTCTGCTTGACAGCTTCGACCTGGGGTTTATCATCCGGTTCATAGCGGATGAATTTTACATCTTTATCAGACGCCTCCCGGTAATAATCCTCGCTAAAGCCGTAGGTTCGCATATCTCGGAAAAGAATGGTGATATCCATCTGCGGATTTATCGCTTTCAAGTTCAAAGCGTTTTTAATCGCATGACTACAACACACCCGGGCACAGTAATCTCGATTCGCCTGTCGACAGCCGACACACTGGATCATCACCAGACTATGTGCATGGAGCAGTTTTTCTTCTCTTGTAGCGATTCGCTCACCCAGTTCCAAATGAGTCAATACGCGATCATCTTCTCCATAAAGGTATTCAGTGGGTTTGTACTCATCGGCACCCGTAGCAATGACAGTTGCGCCGTGTTTTATCTCTGCGATCCCAATGTCCGATTTCACCCTGGTTACGAAATTTCCAACGTAGCCGGTCGCATCTGTAATGATGGTCTCCGTATAAACCTGTATCAAGGGGTTCTGATAAACCTTGCGCACCAGATCATTTAAAAAAGCCTGAACATCCATTGCATCCAGCGTGTAATGGATTCTTTTTGCCGTTCCACCCAGGTCTGCATCTTTTTCCAACAGGTAAACCTCGTGTCCCTGGTTGGCGATGGAAAGCGCGCAGGTCATGCCGGCGATACCGCCACCGACCACTAATGCCGCCTTGTTGATCGGCAGATCAATTTTTTGTAAGGGCTGCAAAAGACAAGCGCGAGCGACCGACATGCGCGTGATATCCATTGCCTTTTGGGTGGCCTTTTCCTTTTCTTTGGCGTGAACCCAGGAGCAGTGTTCCCTGATATTGGCCATTTCGAAGTAATATTGATTTATTCCCGCCTCCCGCAACGTGTCCCAAAATAACGGTTCAAGGGTTCTCGGGGAACAGGCAGCAACCACCACTCGATTGAGCCCTTTTTCTTGGATGGTCTCTGTTATGGACTCGGCTGAAT
>JASFJF010000378.1:0-4439 GCA_050122255.1 Desulfobacterales bacterium | reverse complement strand
ACGCATACGCCCCAACAGGGTGCTGGTTCGTTTGTACTGATTGGCCGCCGTTAGCGTTTCATCGATAAAGGCTTTTACACCTTTGTAACGGGCAAAATAATTATCAATATAGGTTTGGGCCATCTTCTGCCCGATACTGAGCTGTTTGGAAAGTCCAAAGGCACTCATACCATAAATGATGCCGAAATTGATGGCCTTGGCCTGCCGGCGGAGCTCACCGGTAACCATTGATGAAGATACCTGAAAAACCTCGCTGGCGGTGCGTGCATGGATGTCTTCATCGTCCAAAAACGCCTTGATCAGAATCCGGTCATCAGAATAGTGGGCCAAAATTCGCAATTCCACTTGGGAATAATCTGCAGAAACCAGTTTCCAGCCTTTACGGGGCACAAAAGCCCTGCGGATTTCCATGCCTTCAGCACTGCGAATGGGAATATTTTGCAAGTTCGGGTCAGAGCTGCTCAAGCGCCCGGTGGCCGTTACCGTCTGGTTAAATGACGTATGAATGCGGCCTGTCTCGGGGTTCACCAGATCAATCAGGGCGTCGGCGTAAGTGGATTTTAATTTTGACAGGGTGCGATGCTTTAACACCAGCTCCGGCATTTCATGTTCTTCAGCCAGGCGGGTCAGAACATCCACATCGGTTGAATAACCGGTCTTCTTTTTGGTTTTTTTCAATACCGGTAACTGCAGCTTATTGAATAAAATATTGCCCAGTTGCTTGGAGGAATTAATGTTAAATTCTTCACCGGCAAGACCGTATATACTGCCTTCCAGCGCTTCAAGCTGATGCGCAAAGGATTTGGATAGTTCATGCAGGCGACCGATATCAACACAGGTGCCTGTCATTTCCATGTTCATCAGTACAGGCACCAGGGGCATTTCGACATTTTCCATCAGGGGTTGCAGATCAATCTCCTGTAATTGCGGCATCAAAACATCTCTGGCCATCAGGGTAATATCGGCATCCTCGCAGGCATAAGGCACTGCTTTTTCCAGGAGCACCTGGTTAAAAGTTAACGCATTTTTGCCTTTGCCGGCAATTTCCTGATAGGGGGTTGTTTTGTATCCCAAAAAATCCAACGCGATCTGATCCAGGTTGTGGGCTCTTTTAGATGGATTCAGCAGATAGGAGGCGACCATGGTGTCAAATATGACGCCGTCCAGTTTAACACCGTGACGGGTCAAAACGATCCAATCATATTTTATGTTCTGCCCAACCTTTTTGATAGCCGGATCCTCGAGTATCGGCTTGAGCGCGCTTAATACTTCGGCTAACGACAGCTGCGGCGGTGCGCCGATGTAATCATGGCCGCAGGGGATGTAAAAGGCTTCGTTGGCCTGCATGGCAAAGGATAGTCCCACCAGGCGTGCTTTCATCGGGATTTGAGATGTGGTTTCGGTATCCAGGGAAAAAATCCGGGTGGACTTCAGGCGTTCAATCAGGCGATTAAGCGCCTCTTTTGTAAATATGGGCTGATAATCCTTGTCGCTCAGATCGGTTTTTGGAGAAAGGGCATGCTGCAGTTGCCGAAATTCAAGGGTCTGAAACAACTTTGACAGTGCTTCGGTATCCGCCGGACGGATTTCAAAGTCAGCCAGATCCGTGGAAATAGGAGCGTTCAGGTCAATCTTGACCAGATCGCGGCTTAATAACGCCTGGTCACGGTAGCGAATCAAATTTTCACGTTGTTTTTTTGCGGTGATGGACGCCACGTTCTCGTACAACCGGGCCATGCTATGATGGTTTTTAATCAGGTGCAGCGCGGTTTTCTGACCTATCCCCGGAATCCCGGGAACGTTGTCGGATGTATCGCCGGCCAGCCCCATGACATCGATCATCTGCTGCGGCTCGATACCGTAGGACTCCTTGACAGCTTCCATATCAGTGGCCTTGTCCTTCATGGGGTCCCAGATCGTCACCTGATCGGTCACCAGCTGGATAAAGTCCTTGTCGCCAGTGACCATAACCACGGCAAAGCCCTTCTTCACGGCAATCCGGGCACATGTTCCAATGAGGTCATCGGCTTCATAACCCTGCACCTCAACAATCGGAAATTGAAGTGCCGCCGTAATGCTTTTGATATAGGGGATTTGAACAGCCATATCGTCCGGCATGGGGGGGCGATTGGCCTTGTAGTCGCTGTACATGTCATGGCGGAATGTCGGCCCCTTACTGTCAAAAAACATGCCGGCATATTGCGGTTGACGATCTTCAATTAGCTTTAACAACATCCGCGTAAAACCGAATGTGGCATTGGTCGGAAGCCCCTTTGAATTGGATAATCCCCGAATCGCATGGTAGGCTCGATGAATATAGGCGGTACCATCGATCAGATATATGGTTTTTACTGCTTTCATGCTTGGTTATGCTTTAAGATGCGATTGATCAATCGACGCTAATGGGAATTCAGCGCAATCGTCATAATAATGTTCCCAAATAAAGCGGTTGCCAGGTTTATAATAAATTTAAGTGTTTACAAACTGATTTTTCGCCTATTTAAAAAACTGACAATCGGTCCATATTTATGGCAACCGCTATAGATTTGGGTATTAAATTTTGACAAATTTGACATATAATCCGGATTGAATTATTTTTCTGGCACGATTGGCTTGCATGTAAACTGAACAGGGTCTACCCGACACGTGGCTGCCTGGAATAATTTAAAGATGCTATAGCATTAAAGATTTAAAACGACAATCATGAAAGTGCCGGCCACAAAATCAGCCTCCCGCTGGCGTCGACGTCGCCTCCTAGTGTATAGATGCGTTTGTTGCCGAATGGAATTTACATTTTGCTGGACGTGTCGCTGTGGCTTTAGTATTTGTCAGCAGTGCATGCAAGAAAACATGTGGGGAATGTCCTGCAATGCGATTACCTGGACCTGTCCGGACTGCGGCGGGCAAAACGGCTTTGGCAACCAGTAAGAATAATTTTTTTTCGGAGGAAAAAAATTATGGCGGATAAAATCATTGCAATTGAAGAACAAACCGGCGCTTTCCAGACCACGTTTCAACGGGTCATGCGGATGGTGCCGGATCGGGACAAACAGGACAAGAAGTTACAAAGACTCATTGCATTCCGTTTAAAAATTGATGGCGAAGCGGCCATCAGCGAATACTTAATTATGAAGATAAAAGAGGCAATAAAGTGTTCTTTTCGCGGAAGCCTTTATGATTACCTTAAAGATGACATGCTTGAAAAAACATGTATCGGCGATGACTTAGGCGGCCCATCGACGGGTGCCGCCTGAATTATAAAGTTGATACGGTAGTAAAAAGATGTTTTGGAACCCAGCTCAGACTGATCGACAGATCATTCGATTTTAACACCTGACAGGAAGTTAACGCCATGCACTATGAAGGCAATATCATTCGACCCCCCAGCGAAGCCAACAGCATATTGCTGCAAGTAACGGTTGGCTGTTCACGCAATAAATGCACATTTTGCGGAACGTATAAAGGTGAGCGCTTTCGGATCAAGCCCGATTCCACCATTATGGAAGATATTGCTTTTGCCGCCCGACACTGCCGGCGGCAGCGCCGGGTTTTCTTATGTGATGGCGATGCGCTCATAATTCCACAAAGAAGACTTCTTCGGATTCTTATAGAAATTGAAAAACAGCTGCCCTGGGTAACCCGGGTTGGATTGTACGCCAATGCCAAAGCCTTAAAGATGAAAAGCATCGATGAGCTCAAGGCGCTTAAAGATCATGGGGTTGGTATCGTTTATATGGGACTTGAAACCGGTGACGACGTGACCTTAAAACAGATCAACAAAGGCGCCACTGCCTCCCAGATGGTTGCAATGGGCCGCAAGGCCAAAAAGGCCGGCTTTAAACTATCCGTCACGGTGCTACTGGGTATTGCCGGTCCGGAGCGCTCCCGGATGCATGCCCAGGAAACCGGACGCGTCCTATCCGAAATTGATCCCGATTATGTGGGTGCACTGAGCCTGATGCTCATCCCTGACACCCCCATTCATCAGGAATATTCATCAGGACAATTCCGCCTGATCGAGCCACAGGAAATGCTGGCGGAGCTCAGAACCATGATTGCCAGCACCAATTTGTCCCGCGGGCTATTTCATGCCAATCACGCATCAAATTACCTGCCGATTCGAGCCAGGTTCCCAAAAGACAAACAGGCCACCCTCCAGCTGATTGATGAGGCCCTGGAAGGCAAACACCCGCTAAAGCCGGAATATCTTAGGGCATTATGAAGAAGCGGGTTTAAGGTGCCATTGTTCAATTGTCAGGAATTATTGTTAAATTGGTTTGATTGGTTTAATTCGTTCAATCAGTTCGGTTTAAAAGAACCAATTCAACCAATGAAACCAATTAAACTAATCCAACAATTATTTTTTCATCGCACACGAGGAACCCTATGGACTTAAAAATATTGCTGACCACATTCGGTTTAATTTTTCTGGCTGAACT
>JASFJF010000377.1:0-4459 GCA_050122255.1 Desulfobacterales bacterium | reverse complement strand
CGGATGGATATGGAATAAAGCTGAAAAGGAGGATGACACCAGAAAATGAAATCGAAAAGTATGCTAACAACTGCAATTTTGCTTGCGCTTCCCGTTTCTTCGGCGATTGCGTCAGAGGGCTTGAATTCGGGTGATACGGCCTGGATGATTGTCTCAACCGCCCTGGTAATGATGATGACCCCGGCGGGCTTAGCCCTGTTTTACGGCGGCATGTCCAGGTATAAAAACCTGCTGAATACCTTCGCCATGACCTTTGTGGCGTATTGTCTGGCCAGCATTGTCTGGATGATGTGGGGTTACAGCATGGCCTTTGGACCAAGCAAAGCCGGCCTTGTCGGGGGGCTGCAAAACCTGTTTTTAGCCGGAATCGGTGTAGACAGTCTTTCGGGAAGTATTCCCACCTATGTGTTTGCGCTTTTTCAGATGACCTTTGCCTGCATCACAGTCGCCCTGGTTCTAGGCTCTGTAGTAGATCGCATGAAATTTACAGCCTGGATTGTTTTTACGGTTTTGTGGGTCACCTTTATCTACTGCCCGATCGCCCACTGGGTCTGGGGCGGCGGCTGGATGGGAGAAATGGGCGCTCTGGATTTTGCGGGTGGCACGGTGGTTCATATCAATGCCGGGGTAGCCGGGCTGGTGCTGGCCCTGGTGCTCGGCAAACGCATCGGTTACGGCAAAGAAGCCATGTTTCCATCCAGTATCGCATTCACTGCCCTGGGAGCAGCACTGCTATGGTTCGGCTGGTTTGGTTTTAATGCCGGCAGTCAGCTGGCTGCAGACGGTGTGGCCGGTTCGGCTTTTTTGGTGACCAATACCTCGGCCGCCATGGGCGCACTGGTCTGGATGTTTGCTGAATGGCTAACGGACAAAAAACCCACCGTGCTGGGTCTGGCATCGGGTGTTGTGGCCGGGCTGGTGGCTATAACACCGGCGGCCGGCTTCGTTAACTTGCCGGCCGCTTTGGTTATCGGGCTTATCGCCGGTTTGCTGGGCTTTTACTTTGTGGCCAAGGTCAAACATAAATTAGGGTATGACGATTCGTTGGATGCCTTCGGGGTCCATGGCATGTGCGGTCTGTGGGGGGCTCTGGCCACCGGGTTGTTTGCCAACCCGGCGGTAAACGAGGCCGGCAAAGGTTTGTTTTACGGCAATCCAAAGCAGCTGTGGATTCAGATGATTTCCGTCGTCGCCACTGCTGTGTTTACCGCAGTCGGCACTCTGATCGTGATCTTTATCACCAAACTCTTAACCGGCGGGCTGCGCGTCACCGAAGAAACCGAAGTTGCCGGTCTCGACAGCTCCATACACGGTGAAAGAGGCTTTGAAATTCAATAAACCCCAACGCCGGACGGAAAAGAAAGACACATTATAAAGCATAAGGAGGTTTAAACATGAAAAAAATTGAGGCGATCATCAAGCCCTTCAAACTCGATGACGTCAAAGAGGCTTTGAATAAAGTCGGCATCCAGGGAATGACCGTTTCCGAGGTCAAAGGATACGGGCGTCAAAAAGGCCATAAAGAAATCTACCGTGGTGCTGAATACGCTGTTGATTTTATACCCAAAATTAAAATCGAGATCGTGACCGACGCAGACCGAGCCGACCAAGTCGTTGAATCAATCCGCGAAGCCGCCAATACCGGCAAAATCGGAGACGGCAAGATTTTTGTGGTACCGGTCGAGCAGGCGTTGAGGGTGCGCACCGGCGAGACCGGCACGGACGCCCTATAGTTTCCATCACAATAGAATTTTCCAATTTTAAAAGCTGTATGGGTAAATGTGTTCTGGATGCTAGTATGATACAGGTTAAGTCCGTTAGCCCGTTAGCCCGTAAAAACAAATCAAGTATCCTTTCGATTTCAACGGGCCAAACCGGCTCAACCGGCTCAACTGGACAACCGATAGTTGTTACCAAGTGGTTTGAGATAACTTTTTCCCTTAAAGTTAAACCAAAAATGAATAAACAATATATAAAGGAGGAATGATCTAATGACACCCAAAGATGTACTTGACATGGCAAAGGAAAACGGCGCAAAAGTCGTCGATCTCCGGTTTATGGACTTTCCGGGGTTATGGCAGCATTTTACGGTTCCAATCAGCGAACTGGAGGAATCCAGCTTTGAAGACGGCTTCGGCTTCGACGGGTCAAGCATCCGCGGCTGGCAGCCGATTCACGCCAGCGACATGCTGGTGGTCCCCGATGCGACGACGGCTAAAATGGATCCATTTTATGAAGCCCCGACTCTGGTGTTGATCTGCAACATCGTTGACCCGGTCACCCGGGAGGCCTACACCCGCGATCCGCGTAACATTGCACAAAAAGCTGACGCTTATTTGAAAAGCTCCGGCATCGGTGATGTGGCTTATTTTGGCCCGGAAGCCGAGTTTTTTATTTTTGATGACATCCGCTTTGAATCCACCCGCTACGCGGCCTTTTATGAAATCGACTCGGTTGAAGGCAACTGGAACACTGGACGAGACGAAGGCCCCAATCTGGGTTACAAACCGCGCCACAAAGAAGGCTATTTTCCGTGTCCGCCCATGGATAAATTTCAGGACCTGCGCACCGAAATGCTGCTGACCCTTGAGAATCTGGGTATCGAAATCGAGGCCCAGCATCACGAGGTCGCCACCGCCGGCCAGGCCGAAATCGATATGCGCTTCAAGCCCCTGCTGCAGATGTCCGACCAGCTGATGTGGTTTAAGTATGTGCTTAAAAATGTGGCCTACCGCCACAATCACACCGTCACGTTCATGCCTAAACCGCTATTCGAGGATAACGGCACCGGCATGCACACCCACATCAGTATCTGGAAAGACGACCAGCCGCTGTTTGCCGGCGACAAATATGCCGGTGTATCGCAGGAGGCGCTTTACGGCATCGGCGGCATCCTCAAACACTGCCGCGCGCTGACCGCCTTTACCAACCCGACCACCAACTCATACAAACGGCTGGTGCCGGGTTTCGAGGCGCCCGTCAACCTGGCTTACTCCAGCCGGAACCGCAGCGCTGCCGTGCGAATCCCGATGTATTCGGCATCGCCGAAAGCCAAACGCATCGAGTTTCGAACGCCGGATCCCTCCTGCAACGGCTACCTGGCGTTCTCCGCCATGCTGATGGCGGTCATTGACGGTATCCAGAACAAAATCGACCCGGGCGATCCGCTTGATAAAGATATCTATAACCTGCCACCCGAGGAGCTGGCTGAAATTCCGTCCGCACCCGGCTCTTTGGAAGAAGCCATCGGTGCGCTGAAAGACGATCAGGAATTTTTGCTAAAGAGCGATGTGTTCACCCAGGATGCGATTGACATGTGGATTGAATACAAAACCGAAAATGAAATCAACGACGTCAAACTGCGGCCGCATCCGCATGAGTTTTTCCTGTATTATGATATATAGTTAACGGTTGAGCGGTTAGACCGTTGCCGGTTACCGGTCGCAGAAACGCCCCGCCCTTAATGGGCGGAGCGTTTCTGTGTGCAAAGTTTGTCATGTCCGCGAAAGCGGGAATCCAGAGGCGGGGCAGTTTTTCCAGAGAAACAAAATAGTAACAGCGCATAGCACTGTGCAATATCACTATTCCATTTCGAAGCGAAAGGAACAAAGTGATTGGCCGGCAATCTGATCCGGTACATTTTTTTACGAACCGAAACTGGTTTCAGAAGGTTTAGATTTTGTTCGCTGACAAGGCGCGAATTGACTCAAAAGCGGAGCGTACACGTTAGTACGCGATCATTTTACGCAGGAACAGGGGAAAAAGGGGTTCCCTGTCCCTGCCTATAACACCGTCAGCGGGCAAAAGATGAATCTTATGAAACCAATTTTAGCGGTAATGTTTGTAGTCCACCCCGTACTTCTGCGCCTTGTAAGCAAATTTTCTGACGGTGGTGTCCAGAATTTCAGCTGCTGAGGTAATGTTGCCCCTTGTATTTTTAAGGGCATCGATGATCATTTCCTTCTCCAGGCGGGCGACGGCATCTTCCAGAGACAAGGCGGGCACCGTGCCCGATTCCTTGCCGGTTTGCAGGGTGGGCGGCAGGTGGTAACTGTGAATGACCCCTTCTTCGCACAACAGAACCGCGCGCTCAACACAGTTCTCAAGCTCCCGTACATTTCCCGGCCAGTGATATTCCATGAGCATGTCAATGGCCGGTGTTGACAGCCTTTTTATATCTTTATGATTTTCTCTGGCATACTTCTCCAGAAAATGGTCGGCCAGCAGTAAAATATCCGTCTTGCGCTCACGCAGCGGTGGCAGATAAATCGGAAAAACATTCAATCGGTAATAGAGATCTCCCCGGAAGGTTTCATCTTCAACGGCTGCTTCCAGATTTTTATTGGTGGCGGCGATAATGCGCACATCAGTTTTCAGTGTCTGGTGCCCGCCGACGCGCTCAAATTCTTTTTCTTGAAGGATTCGCAGCAGATTGGCCTGCACATCCAGCCCTAACGAT
>JASFJF010000376.1:0-4460 GCA_050122255.1 Desulfobacterales bacterium | reverse complement strand
TGTCCAGAATACGGTAACCCGGTTTGATTCCCAGTTTTTTAAAATCGACGGTGGTCACGAATCGCCTCCCGATACACGTTAACGGTCTTCTGGGCGGCCTTTATCCAGGTAAAATGTTGCTGAACCCTTTGGTAACCAGCACGGCTCAACCTTTGAGCCAACTGCGGCTGTTGCAGTATCTTTAAAATGGCATCGGCCAGGGCATGATGGTCAGCCGGTGGTACCAGAATCCCGGCATCTCCGACAACCTCCGGCAGTGCTCCGCCGGTTGTGCTGATCACCGGTACGCCACATGCCATGGCTTCACCTACGGGTAATCCAAAGCCTTCATATACAGATGGAATCACCGCAGCAGTTGCTTTTGCGTATAAGCGTACAAAACGGTCGTTCGAAATCCGACCCGTATATGTGATCAGATCTCCGATGCCCAGCTGTTGAATTAATTTGCGGCTGTATCCGTTCTTATAAGCCGATCCAACGATTGTGAGCTTGATTGGTTGTGTCTGAGCAACTTCTGAAATCGCCCGCAGCAGATAATAAAGTCCTTTTAGAGGCATGTCGGCACTGTTGGTCACGATGAGCCGGTTTTTCTCCCGTACGATTTCAGGGATGGGATAAAACAGATCGGTGCGGATGCCGTTGGGTACCACTCTGAACCGGCTGGTTGAGATATGAAAATCGCGTGCGATATCATTGCGGGCGGTTTCGGATACGGTGATGATATGGGAAAGTTTCCTTGATACGCGTTTTTGCATGCCGCAAAACGAGTACCAGCGCCATTGCTGCATTTTGCGCCAGATGCTCGCAGCCGAGCGAATGGCAATTTTACGATCTATGGTGATCGGATGGTGAATGGTGGCGACCGTGGGCAGCCAGTCTTTGATGCTCAACAAACCATAAGATAATCCCTGGTTATCGTGAACAATATCATATCGATGACGTTTTGAGCGCAGGAATCGACGGGCGCGTAGACCAAATGTAAACGGTTCGGGGAACCCCATGCTCGAAACCCCGATCCACTCCATCAAGTTGATAGGCTCACGAAGTTCTTTCAATGATGGCGTCCTGAATAGATCATCTGGATTATACAGATCAAGCGATGGAATTTTAAAGCAGCGGATATCCCTATCCATTTCCGGTTCTGGTGGACCAACAACGGCGTCAACGCGATGCCCTAAATCTTTGATGGCCCGACTGAGATTTTTTAGATAAACGCCCTGTCCACCGCAATGCGGCTGGCACCGGTAACTTAAGAGGCAAATTCTAAGTGGACGGGAAGTATCGTTCGCCATTTGCTTCTCAGGAGCATCGATATTGCTGTGTTTTGTAGTCACAGTACTCTGCCGAAAGTCCAGGTATGAAATATTGAACTGTGAATATTGAAGATCTGCGATGTCGCTGCGCTCCGTCAATTAACGTATTGAATACTGTCAATTGAAAATTGAATATTTGTGGATGTCGCTGCACTCCGTTTTATTAAGCTTAAACCGCCGAAGGCCAGGCTAAAACATTCACTATTGAATCTTCAATATCCATCCTACCGCTGTCTTCTGGCATGAATACGCCCAAATGGCAATACCAATTGGCCCGATCTCGTTTGCCGGTGACTAAAGTTTTTGCGTAAAATGTCGATATCAACTTTAACGGTTTTTGCGGTTGTCTATGCACATAACACATTGAAATCAATTCAATAAGCGAACAGCACCGCAATTTGGTGCCAGCAGATATAGGCTAATGGACAGCAACATTAAAGAGATCATTTTGTTTGTTGATGACGAAGAAAGTATTCTAAGCGTCTCCAGCGAATACTTTCAGCGCAGAGGGTATCAGACCCGCACTGCCAAAACGGGAGCCGAAGCGCTTCAAATTCTCGCCAATGAGCGCATCGACTGCTGCTTTACTGATATTAACATGCCTAAAATGAACGGGCTTGAACTGGCCGAAAGAATCAGAAACCACGACAATACCATGCCGGTCATTGTTATGACAGGCTATCCTTCCTTGGAAAACACCATCCAGACGATAAAAAACGGGGTCGTTGATTTTTTAATCAAGCCGGTCAATCTAAAACAGATGGAATTGAGCTTGCAACGCGTGATACAGCAGCGCAAAATGTTTGTAGAAAATGTTCTCTTGAAAAAAGAGGTTGAAAGCAAGCAGCGCCTCGAAAAATTAAACCAGGAGTTAATGGTCAAAGTCCAAGAACTCAATACCCTCAACAAAATAATGAGTCAATTTACCGCGATCGGTTCCACCGATGACGTGTTCACAAAAGCGGTGGATCTCGCCTGCACGATTGCACATGCGGATATGACCGGATTTTACGTTATCAATGATGCGGTTCAAGAGCCGATCCAGGTATCATCATCGGCCAAATCCGCTGCTTGCGGCACAAGATCAGCACAGGCGAGTGCCGGCACTCTGGATCCGGTGCCGTCTTCAAAAAATTCTCAGTTGTTAAGCACAGGGCTTATCATGGAGGTCGTCTCCGATCAGATTCCGTTGCTGATTACTCAAAATTCGGCCAGCAATGGTTTGCCGGCTGGGATCAAATCCGCCATGATGGTGCCGCTGAAAATCAGGAACAAGGTCTTTGGCGTCCTAACGGCTATCGTGAATCAAGGTGCAAAGCGCTTCAGCGAAAAAGATCTGTATTATTTATCCTTTTTGGCCCAGAGTGCCGCCCAGGCCATAGAGAACTTGGCGCTGTATGAAAATATTTATGAAAATCTTTTTGCCACCCTTTACGCCTTTGTTAAAGCAGTGGAAGCCCGAGACCTGTACACCCAGCTACATTCAAGCCGGGTTACCGGGCTGTCCATTGTGCTGGGGAAACAACTCGGATGTTCTAAAGAGGAACTGGACATCCTTAAATTCGCGGGGCATCTGCATGATATCGGTAAGATCGGTATCCGCGATGACATCCTTTTAAAGCCCGGCAAATTGACCGAAGAAGAATTTGAAAAAATAAAGGACCACCCGGTCATTGGTGCCAGTATTTTAGAGCAGCTTGGTTTGTGGGAAAAGGAAAGGCAGATTATTCGATGCCACCATGAGCGCTTTGACGGCAGCGGCTATCCAGATGGTATCAAGCAAGACGATATCCCGTTTTTAGCCCGCATTTTATCGGTGGCTGATGTTTACGATGCCATGGCTTCCAATCGCGCCTATCGCAAGAAAATGGAAGATAAAGTCATTCTCAAAATAATCAATGCAGGCAATGGTTCCCAGTTTGATCCGAATGTGGTCGCCGCTTTTAACCAGGCATATGCAGACGGCAAAATCACCCGGTATATGAAGACCGGCGAAGTCGACTAGCGCCACCAAATCAATTCAATCCGCTCAAATGCCCTATTTCATTTGATCGTTTATCACCGAGAGCGATTCGATTTTATAATTGCATCACAGGTGATCTGATGCTGCCACGCCAAAACGAACAAAAAAAGCGGGATAGCCATTTAGCTAAATCGCTTTTTTTGTTATAGTATTATAGACGGCGCGGGATCCGTCGGACACCATATCTGGTCGGGGCGAGAGGATTTGAACCTCCGACCCCTTGAACCCCATTCCAATCACACCTTCCTTTATAACCCACCGATAATAAATAAAATATTATTTTCCTTTGTTTTATTTTATATAAACAATATGATTAATACAATTAAAAAATTTAATTTTCGGCACAATTTCGTCACGTTTGGGAGTCATTGATATGGATATACTCTGGGAAATGGAGATAGATACTATTTTTGTAAATTTTCAAATTACTAAGAATCCACTTTTTGTATGGGAAGCTTTTAAGCTTTGTCGGGAGCATGGGAAAGAAGTTCCAGACTGGGTTTATGAATATTTTGAAAATGTGGCCTCAAATCTTTTATCGCTATCTGAAAGGGAGAAAATGTCCAAACAACGGGCAGCAAATGAAGTGTATGAGGCGCTTGAAATGAGCCAATTGAGCCCCAGGGATATCTTTGATCGATTCTCCCTGTATAAGCGAAACCAAAATATCGTCCAACGGATTTGCAGCCTGATTGAGGACAAAAAAAAGAAGGTCACCCATGCTGTGGCGGCGGTCTCAGAAGAGATGAAACTTGAATATGGGACTGTTCGAAAAATTTTTTATGATTGGCTGAATGATGGCGTTTACACTATCTTTGTGTATCTGGCACATCACGAATATCAAAATCACTGAGATCCATATTTAAAAGATCATGGAGCATTGCAGCGTATCCGCCATTTTCCATCTGCTTATAAATAGCCCCGAAGTAAACTTTATCTTGAATGTGTTTGACAAATAGAGCTTTTTTTGACTCACCTGATATAAAGCCTAACCAGGCTTTATCAAAAATCTTAAATATCAATATTCGAGGATTTTTAGTAATCATTAAGGCATTAAAAAGCTATAATCCTTCATCCAGACTGCAGAAATAACCTAATATGAGTATTTTATAAAAAAAAACTGA
>JASFJF010000375.1:0-4499 GCA_050122255.1 Desulfobacterales bacterium | reverse complement strand
GGCCAGCGGATAAACGACGGATAAATCGCCCTGCTCATAAGAACGGCCGACAAAGAAAAAATAAAACGTGTGCAAGATGCCGGTCGCCACCATGCACGTCCACCCGACAGCGGAAATTTGAGCTTCAGCAAGAAAATACCAGAACATGGGGAAGTAAAAAATGACCGCAAAAAGGATAAACCACCATATAAAGGCAATTTTATGACGGCTTTTTTTGGCCAGATAGTTCCAGAAGGCATGCAGAAAAGCGGCGGTCAGAACCAGGCCCAGGGCTGTACTGCTCATGGCGTTATCCGTTGCCGTCGGAAAGCTGCGGACACATCTTGCGATAATACGCAATTTCGCGGGAGATATCCATCTCGGCAAGGTGCCGGTAAAGATCTTCAGGTGAAAAAGGTAGCTGTTCAAACATCTGCTTTTCGAGCATCTGCGTTTTATCCCACAGTAATTGAATGCGCTGCTTGTGCTGCGGCTGGGTGCCGTATCTTTGCTCGATATAGCGCATACGCTCATCCAGCGAAACGATGCGATCATGAAGCACCCGTTTGTCGGCATAATTGACGATCGCAGCCTCTGAGATATCTTTGGGCTCAGAATAATCATCCAGCCGCACATGTTGCCGCACGAGATCGCCAATCATCGGATAACCCAGATCGCTTAATTGCTGCCCGCCGGTAAGGGCATGATTTTCAGCAGTTTCAAAACTGCGGCTTTTGGTAATATCATGCAGCAAAGCAGCGGCCTGCAACAATTGACCATCCAAGTGTTTTCCTTTCGAATTGAGATGGTCGGCCAGACACACCGCTACCCGGCATACCTGCATGGAGTGGACCACGATGTGCTCGGGCATCAACATGTCGCACATCAATCGCAAACAATCATTTTTGGATAAAATATTCATTTGGCCAGAATCACTTCCACCATTTCGGCAAACCCGTAACCACCTTCCTGCCGGGTTACATAGGCCGGGTGATGCTTAATTTTTTGTTTAAACTGCAATATATTGGCAACTCCCACGGCGTGCGGAAAAAATCGAAACATGGGCACGTCATTGGGGGAATCCCCGATGAAGATCACATCTTCTTTTACAGCTTCCAGATCATCCTTAAACACTTCGGCAAAGAGTATCCGGGTCATGGTCAGTTTGTCATAATCGCCGAACCAACCGTTAACATGAATCGAGCTGATCTTGGCCCGGGCGCCGGCAGCTTCAAAAAGGGCCACGATCCGATCAACCTCTGCCATAGGCAGCGGCGTAACATCCTCGCAGTAATCGATCGCCAGATCGGCCTCACGGTAGCGCTGATCGGCCGATACTTGGCAACCGGGTATTTCTTTGAGAATCTCCATTTTAAGATTTGCCAGTCTGTCGCGATCGGCGCTGCGCTGCTCTTCAGTCATAAAATAGCGCCGCTTCATTATTCGCTGGCGGTCATCGTAATAGAAATAAAAGGCGCCGTTTTCCCCGACGATACCGTCCACCGGCCACATGCGGGCGATGTGGTCACACCAGCCCGCCGGTCGACCCGTAATAGGGATCATTCGAATGCCAGCTGTCTGCACACGCTCCATGGCCGCAAACACGGCGGCTGGCAGCCGACCATTTAGTGTCAGGGTGTCATCAATATCCGCCAGAATGTATCGAATGTGTTTTTTGATCGCTTTGGGCATCTTTTCGGTTGGCTTCATCAGTCTACCCTGAAGTTATTTTTAAAATAAATTTGGTGAATGTTGCTTACAGGCGTCGCGCTGTGCTTGTCAACAACTCATAAAGCATCCCTTATCGGACTGAATTCAGTTATTACTATACAACGATAGGGCAAATTTTTCACCTTTTTGTTTCCAATTCATACAAAGTATATTATGATGAAAATTCTTTAAGGAGAGGAATAATGAAATGAAAGCAGAACTACTCGCCGCCATGCAAAACGCCGTTCAAGAAGTCAAGCAATGGCCGCAAAAGCAAGTCCAGGTATTTCATCATAATGATTCCGACGGCCTCACCTCAGGTGCTATTCTGACAAAGGCATTTACACGCGCCGGCTTTAAGGTACAACGTTCCTGTCTCGAAAAACCCTATCCAAAATTACTACACAAGCTCTATGAGAAAACCGACGCACTAATCGTGTTTGCAGATTTTGCCGGGCGCATCGCCCCGCTGCTGTCGGATTTAAATCGGGGGCGCAACCTCACCTTGATTTTAGACCATCACGTGGCCGAAGCATCCACCGACCCCAGAGTGCACAACCTGGATCCTGATCTTTTCGGGCTTAAAGGCGATCGCGACATCTCCGGATCCACTACCTGTTATCTGTTTGCCAAAACACTGGATACATCCAATAGTGACCTGGCTCCGATTGCCACCATCGGAGCGGTGGGTGATGAGTTTTTTGTGGATGGCTGTCTGGCCGGTGAAAATCGGGAAGCAGCCGGCGACGCAGTGGCACAGGGCAAGCTGGAAATTCGCAAACATGAAAACGGTGAGCGTTATTATTTAAATACCACCAAAGGGCCGGTTGCCTGCGATGAACTCGGCGCCTATTTAGACACCCTGGGCGCAGCCGGTTATTATCAAAATGGGCCGGACATGGGAATTAAGGTCTGTTTGGAAGGCGCTTCGCCAGAGTCCGACCGCATGCTGGGCAAGCTGCAAGCTATCCAGAATAAAGCCTTTGACAAAGAAATTTCGAAGATTCAATCCAATGGGTTTATAAAAACAGCCAACATTCAGTGGTTTCATGTCAAAAACCGTTTTGCTCCCATGGGCGTCAAGATGATCGGCGTGTTCTGTGACGCCATTAAAAATTCCAAAGACGTCGATTCGCACCGCTACCTGGCCGGATTTCAGATCATCCCTAACGAAATTCCAGGATTTGGTGCCATCGAGTTCAACGAAGTCAAAATTTCCATGCGGGTTTCTACGCAGATAGAGGCAGAGATCCGCGCCGATAAAAAGATGGGGCTCAATATTTTGTTACCCGAAGCCACCAACAAGCTTGGCGGATTTTCAGACGCCTGCCATAGCCTGACTGCCGCAACCACCGTGGCCATCGGTAAAGAAGAGGCGTTAATCGAAGAGATGGAGAATATTTTACAAAGGTAGATTTCGATATTCGAATTTAGAAATTATGCCAAAAATTTATTTGCAGAAGAAATAAAACACAGAGGAGATTGCAATGGGTAAAGGCACTGCTTTTGGCAAAACGATTCTGATTGGAGATGCATTTGTATTGCGGGAAGTTCCCGCGATTGTCTCATCCATCCCATTTGAAACCGAGTGTGTCGTCGAACGATTGGACGAGGGACAGGGATGGATATTGGAAGACAATCGCACGGAAGTCCCGGGATATAAAGACAAGAAAAAAGAGCAGCAGGTGGATTCCATCAATCGAATTCTGGAGGTCATGAACGTCGATGTCCAAACGAACCCCATTAAAATCACTTATGGCGGATCGCTGCTGGCTGGTAGCGGCGTTGGTGCCAGTGCGGCCAGCTGCGTGTCGCTGGCCCGGGCGCTCAACGATGAATTCAATCTGGACTTTTCAATCGACGAAATTAATCATGTCGGCTGGGAGGGTGAATTTGCCTATCACGGCATTCCCAGTGGTGTCGACAATACGGCTTCAACGTTTGGCGGGTTGATCCTTTATCATATTCAGAATAAAAGGACGAACTGGGAGCACATCAAACTAAAACAACCCGTTGAAGTGGTGCTGGGCAATAGCGGTGTGACGGCTGATACCTCAAAATTGGATGCGCATGTTGAGGCGCAACAGACAAAAGAGCCGGAATTATTTAAAATGCGATTGCAAACGGTCCATGACCAGGCAATGGAAATGAAAAAGGCATTGGAAGATTATGACCTGGCCAAAGTGGGCCAGATTATGAGCGCCAACCACGAAATATTGATCGACATGGATCTTTCCCATGAAACCCTGATTTACCTGTGCAATATGGCCATAGAGCTCGGCGCTTTAGGTGCCAAGGTCACCGGCGGCGGCAGGGGCGGTTACATGAGTGCCCTGACACCGGGCAAAGAACTTCAGGACAAAGTGGCAACTGCCATGGAAAAAGAAGGTTATAAAGTTATCAGAGCTACAATCGGCGAAAGCTGATAGAAATATTTATTACCTAAAATGAGGATTTCAAACTATAATATTTGAAATGCTTTTTCTCAAGTTTCATGGCGACATATTGGTAAGTAAAATAAACAAGCCAAAACTTTCGCATAGAGATGTGGTATCATAGCCGGAACCCATCACTCAGATATATTTCACATTGCGTTAATCAATCCTAAAATACGGAATCAAAACTGGCGTCTCCCAGGTGACTAAATTATCAAAAGACGTACCCAAAAAAGGCCGGAAAGTGTATTAGGGTCTGCAGAGATCAGATTTTTCATGTTTGGGGTGTGGAGTTCCAAATTCTTGCCCATACCCAAGCCAGACGCCGCCAATCCTGGGTGGTTTTCAGCCTTTCATCGTCAATTGGGGTCGGAT
>JASFJF010000374.1:0-4505 GCA_050122255.1 Desulfobacterales bacterium | reverse complement strand
GCTTCTGTTGTCACATAAACCTGAATAACCGCTATTTTCCAGTGCAGTTTAGGCTCTCATATTGACGACAACCCGGCCCTTATGTTTGCCGTGTAACATACGGTCGATGGCCTGATCCAGATCGGCCAGGGTAATCTCTTCCACCACCGTTTCCATCATTGGAATCTTCCAATCATCGGCGAGTTTCTCCCAGGTCTTGAGCCGATTCGGCATCGGGCAATTTTGGGAATCGATACCCACGAGACTGACCCCACGCAGAATGAAGGGATATACATTGATCGGCAGCTCAGGTGATGCCACATTACCGCAAGTCGTCACCACACCATTGGCTTTCACGGATTTGATAGAGGTGGCCAGGATGTCTCCGCCTACCGTATCGATGCTGCCTGCCCAGAGAGACTTAAGAAGCGGGCGACCACTTTGATCTGAGGCATCTTCAATGCTAATGATACGGTGTGCGCCGATTTCTTTTAGGTATTTCGTTTCATCGACTAAACCATTGACCGCAACCACAGTGTAACCCAATTTTGATAAAATGGCCACAGCAATGCTACCAACGCCGCCGGTAGCGCCTGATACAAGCACTTCACCATGCTCCGGCAAGATGCCCCCATGAACGGTCAGTTGAAAAACTGACAGGGCCGCCGTAAACCCGGCTGTTCCATAGCACATGGCTTCTCTTGATGTCAGTCCCTCGGGCAGTGGAACCGCCCATTGGCCGGGTACCCGAATGTATTGGCCAAACCCACCTGCTGTGTTCATGCCTAAATCATAGCTGGTGACGATAACATCATCACCGGGTTTGAAGGCGGTTTCAGTGCTTTCCACTACCACACCGGCAGCGTCAATGCCGGGTGTGTGGGGATAGCTTCGTGTTACGCCTTTATTGCCGCTGGCGGATAAGGCATCTTTGTAATTCAAAGATGAATAGTGCACTTCAACCACAACGTCCCCGGGGGGGAGGTCATCTATTGTTTTGCTGAGGATCTGACGTGTGTATTTTTGTCCGTCAGTTTCTTTTACTACCAGGGCCTTGAATAAATGATCGGTCATCTTATCCTCCACGGGTGTTTAGTTGATAGATATGCTTTTTGCCGAACGGGCTCAACTTATGACAATATCACCAATATTGCAGATATCATCTTTTGGCAATAAAAATCCTGACGAAATGCAAAAGCCATATTTGGTTTTTCATCTGGCCCAACCAACCCAAAAAATGGGGTGGATGCAATCGCACCCACCCCATTTCGTTTTGCAGAAAATATGGCTGGTCTACGGCAGAGGCCGCAATTCCACCCGCCGGTTCTGCGCCCGGCCGGCTGCGGTGGCATTGGAAGCTGCCGGTCGTTCAAAAGCGTAGCCTCTGGCCGACAGACGATTTGATGCAATACCCCTTGCGACCAGATAATCCATGACCGCCTTGGCACGATTCTCGGATAACCGCTGGTTGTATTCAGCCGAACCACGGTTGTCGGTGTGGCCTTCAATCTCCAGCCTGAGATCGGGATTATCCTGCAGAATGGTCACCACGCTGTTCAGTCTGGGGTAGTACTTGGGTTTGATTTCCCACTTGGATGTATCAAACGTAACGCCGGTAAGCACCCAGCACCCGCGCTGATCCACGGTGGCGCCTTTGGGTGTGTCTGGACATTGATCGGCATTATCGTAAACGCCGTCACCGTCGCTGTCTACGGGAGCAGACGGTGCTACGGCCTTCTTGGGTGATGTCGTCAGGAATACCGACTCTACCCAGCCGGCCATGGCCTGCGGTGATTCCAGATCGCGCGCGCTTGCAAATGAGCCACACTGGCTGGCGGCGGCAATTTCTTTCATTCTGGCGATATCCAGGGGGCCGCCGCTGCCGGTCAAAACAGTATGAATACAGGCATTGCTCCCGTAACGTTTCACCAGGGCTTTAGCGGCGCTGGCACCGTCAAAACCACGGTATTGCCCGTCGCCGATAAGAATGACGGCGGTTCGACCTGACATGCTGCCCATATCATTGGCAGTCTCATCAATTGCTAAGTCTACGGGGCTTCGACCCCCTCCCTGCGGCACTGCGTCCAGTGCACTTTGAAAGGCACCTGCCTGCCAGCGTGTGGGGCCATGGTCCAGGAGGGTTTCCATGCCAGCCTTCCAATGACCAAACGATCTGAGTGATGAATTCAATTTCATCTGTGGAATCGTTCGATTCATGCGGTAAAGAAATGCTTTGGATTCTTCAAAACTCGTCATCCCCGCTTGCATGTTGCGGGTCGATGGTGAAGCATCCAAAATGGCCGCAAAGTTATTCACTTGGGGCTTGTACACACCGGATTTGAGTTTGGCGTTCAAATCCGCTGGTTGAAACTGTGGCTGAACAACCGGCGCATGGTGGGCCTGGCAGCTGATGAATACTGACGCCATCAATAAGATAAAAATCGTAAATAGATAGTTTTTTTTCATGTCCGTCCTCCTTTCAATTGACTTAAAATGAGTTGCTCGGCTTACAGCTGAAAATGAGAGTCGTGGTGCAAGTATGCCGAGTTCAGAAGCGTGCTGAAATGCTTCAGCTACAGTAGCCGGCTATCGTGCTGATCAATTTTGAATCGCTGCCCGATTTGCGATATGGGAATATCAACTTTTGTGCCAGGTTCCGGAGTTTTACCAAGCTTATATATAACCGTTTGGAATGATGTCAAAAAATCATTTGGTACCCATTATTGGCCAAGCACCTGAAGTTGAGCTACTGGGGCATAACTCATGAAGAGTGGGTCAAATCCCATGGCCAGCGATTCGATAATGGGTTGTCGGACAGAAGTTCAAAAAATAAATTGCAATCAAATATCTTAGTCAATAAATAATAACTAATTGATATTTTTATTTATTATATATTGACACCCATTCTAATAATTCATAACAATCTTACTACGCAGTTTATTCATTCATAAAAACAATTGAAACATATTGAAGCCATGAATCCGAAAGAGAAACAATCTGGAAAGGATTTAAAATCCATTACGGTAAAGCTGTCGGCGAACTTGAAGCGGCAGATGGACACCAGAAGAAAAAAGACTGGAGAAACTCAGAGCAAGATCATTGAACGGGCAATCGCGGAATTGCTGGCCGCCAGGCAAGAACTTAAGGAGCATCACTCCCGTCAAAAATTGTTGGTCCAACAGCTGCATGACATTGCCAACGATCTTAGAAGGGCTATACAGAAAATCGATAAAGTTGCCTCTGAACAGGAACCCTGCGACCATAAAGGTCCCAACGTTATATTAATCGGTAAAAAACACCCGTGGCACAAACATCCCCAGAAAGAAAAGCTCTTTCAAATTGTCAGGGACATGCACCGCGTGGGTGCCAACCTGACAATGATCGTATCTGCATTAAATCTTGAGGGTCTACAACCCTTTAGTGAGGATGGAGAATGGAAGGTCGCTGAGGTTGACAAGATCGTAGCAGAAATTAAAAAAGAGGATGATTATGTGCCCCCGCTCTTTTCCCTGCCGGAATAACATAAATTCTTGATGATGCGCACCGACGACAATATCACAAAATAGCATGGCTGCTTGCAACGAATTCGCAGACAGGACGCGGGTGCATTGAAAATTATAATGGCTGCCGTCGGGTCGATAGCTTTGAAAAGTCGGCAATCTGACCGAAAAGCGCTGCAATATGTTCAAGCAGAGCCAGGCGGTTAGCACGAACGCTTTTATCATCGGCCAGAACCATGACGCCATCAAATAAGGCATCTACCGGACCGCGCAAAGTGGCAATATCCTGTAGCGCTTTTTCATAAAGGCCCTTTTGGATGGCATCTGATACCTTTTTTTCGACCTTTTGATAGGCTGCAAACAGCGCTGCTTCGCTTTCGTGTTCAAACAAAGTTTCTTTTAATTCGCCGGATCTGGGCCGAACCTGCTGTTTGCCCGATTTCTTTAAAATATTGACCGCCCGCTTAAATGCGACCGCCAGGGGCTCAAAATCCGGTTTGGCCTTGAGCGATTCAAGGGCTTCCAGACGGCTCCATAAATTAGGCACATTATCAATGGACACCTCAACAACTGCAGCAATGGTATCCTTTGCATATCCTTGATCGGCCAGCAGTTGAAGAATGCGGTTTTGCAAAAAGGTGTAGACCTTGCGCGTGAGTGTTTTCAACGTATCCGCATCCTTCAACTCAAACTGGCTCAAACTTTTTTTGATCAATTTTCTGAGAGAAAAAGAAAATCCTTTGTCGTGCACGATTTGTATGATGCCGATTCCCTGACGCCTTAAGGCATAAGGATCGGAGGCACCGGTGGGCGTCAGTCCCACACTGAAACATCCACAGATAGAATCAATCTTATCGGCGATACTGAGAACAGATCCGGTTATGGTATCCGGCAGCGGACCGCCCGAATAGGTGGGTCGATAATGTTCCTCGATGGCAGCCGAAACCGTTGGCAACTCGCGGGCAATAGTCGCATAGACTCTGCCCATGACACCTTGCAATTTGGGGAACTCGCCGACCACCTGGC
>JASFJF010000373.1:0-4521 GCA_050122255.1 Desulfobacterales bacterium | reverse complement strand
ATGTCGATCACACGCAGAAAGTTTTTAGGCTGGTTGGGTGCTGCAACCGCCGGCACGACCCTGGGAAAAACTGCCAACGCAGCCTCAAACAAGCATTTTAGTGGATATCCAAACAGCATGGGCGTATTGTTTGACAATACCCGATGTATTGGATGCCGCAAATGCGAAGAAGGCTGCAACAAAGTCAACGAGCTGCCGGCTCCGAAGCGGCCGTTTGATGATCTTTCCGTCATGGAGACCAAACGCCGCACCGATCCTAAAACTTACACCATCGTCAATCGCTTTGATTCCGTCAGTAATCCCAACGTCAAAGGCCCGCTGTACAGCAAGGTACAGTGCAATCACTGTCTTGAGCCGGCCTGCGCCTCTGCATGCTTCGTGCGAGCCTTTACCAAGACGAGGAAGGGAGCTGTGATTTACGATGAGTCAGTTTGCGTGGGCTGCCGCTATTGCATGATTGCCTGCCCTTTTGAAATTCCGACTTACGAATACGACAGCGCCTTTGAACCCCGGGTAATGAAATGTACCCTGTGCTCCCCGCGAATCGAGAAGGGTCTGTTGCCCGGCTGTGTGGAAGTCTGTCCCACCGAGGCGCTGACTTACGGCAAGCGTACCGATTTGTTGAAAGTTGCCCGGACAAGAATTACCAAATTTCCAGATCGCTACGTGAATCACATCTATGGTGAAAATGAAATGGGCGGCACCAGCTGGTTGTATCTATCGGCCGTGCCGTTCCGAGAAGTCGATATGCGCGAGGACCTGGGGGTGATCCCGGCCCCGAAACTGACCGCCGGCGCCCTCAGCGCCGTACCGATTGTCGTCGGACTCTGGCCGGTGCTGCTGACCGGCATTTATGCCATGTCAAAGCGTAAAGAAAAAATCGCAACGCAGGAAATGAACCTGGCCGTTGCAGCAGCCGTTGAACAAGCCAACGCCGAAGCCAAAGTCAAACAGAAGGCAGAAATTGAAGCGCTCAACAAAATGAAGCAAAAAGAGATCGATAATGCAGTTAAAAAAGCGCTTGAAGAGGCGGCCAATCCCAAAGCGGATGATAAAGCCGATATACAGCCTGAAAAAGCCGAAAAGAAGCCAAGTGAGGAGGGTTCCTGATGTCTGATGATGCCGCAACAACCGGCAAACCTCTGTTTACGCCGTTTAATATGATTGCTGGAGTTATAGTTGTCCTGGGACTTATTGTTACTGTAATACGCTTTACTGTCGGTCTGGATGCGGTCACCAATTTGTCCGACTATAATCCCTGGGGGATATGGATCGGTTTTGACCTGCTGGTGGGTGTGGCTCTGGCCGCGGGCGGCTATGTTACCTCGGCGGCGGTCTACCTTTTTGGCATGAAAAAATACCATTCGGCCGTGCGTCCGGCCATTCTGACCGGGTTTCTGGGATATGCCCTGGTCGTAATTGCGCTTCACTACGATGTGGGCCGGCCCTGGCGGCTGCCGTATCCTTTTATCATGCAGCAGGGGACCACATCGCTGTTGTTTGAAGTGGCGGCATGTGTTGCGCTGTATCTCACGGTGTTGTTTATCGAATTCTCACCGGCAGCCATGGAATGGCTGGGTTTGAAACGCGCCCGCAAAATAGTGGTTCGGCTGACGCTTCTGTTGACCATTTTCGGTGTGGTGTTGTCGACCCTGCACCAATCATCGCTGGGCGCATTGTTTTTGATCGCTCCGGCCAAACTTCATCCACTTTGGTATTCGCCCTATTTGCCGGTATTTTTCTTTATATCCAGTATTATTGCCGGTCTGTCGATGGTGATTTTCGAAAGCACCCTTTCGCACCGCTATTTTGCCGACAAGATGGACGAGGCCCACTTAAAGGAAAAGGATACCATTGCGCTCGGTTTCGGCAAAGCTGCCTCCCTGGTGCTGGCCGGATATTTTATTATCAAAGTCATCGGCATCTCGGAAGGTAATAATTGGCACTTGCTGGGAACCAACTTTGGGCTCTGGTTTCTGGTCGAATTGTTGGGATTTGTGGCGCTCCCCTGTTTTCTATATGCCATTGGGGTGCGTGACAAAAACATAAAGCTCATTAAGTGGACGGCGGCCTGGACCGTTTTAGGTCTGGTGCTCAATCGTTTGAACATATCTCTGATAGCATTTAATTGGCATCTGCCGGCCAGCGAACGCTACTTCCCGCATTGGATGGAGATCGTTATTACGGTTTTTCTGGTGACCTTAGGCATTCTGGCTTTCCGGTTTATTGTTACTCGGATGCCGATATTATATTCGCACCCGGATTATGAAGAACACTAAAAGTCATCGCAAAAATATTTTGCGATAACAGGTTGAGCCCGTTGCCCGTTAACCCGTTGGGCCCGGCAAAAATAAATCAGATCTTAATCCCTTTTAACCGGCTAACGGGAAACCGGTCAACCGGCTAACTTAAAGTTAATATATGTTATATATGCAAATCTTTAGCGGTATGCAATTAAGGAACCAATGAGATGGAAGAGAGTATAAATACTTTGCAGGAATACATGTTTCACACCGAAAGCATCACCTATATATTAATCGTTGCCGCACTGCTGGGTTTTACCTTTTTTTATTTGTTTCTGAGCCAGCGGGATGATGATGAAGAATAGAACCGATCTCCTAAACGCGCCTAAGTGCCCATGGCTGCGTTGTCCTGCGAATTGCAATACTCACGTAATGCGTGTCCGCTCCGTTTCCAATTCGCGGGACGCCTTGCCATGAGCCTTCATATTTTTAGGATCGGTTTATCAAAAGTTTGGTGGTGTTAAAAAAAATTTAAATTAGGTGGGTATTCGATGGATAAAGGAGTCAGGCATGTATGAGTTTTTAACCGGCCCGATGGTATGGATATCATTCGGAGTATTTTTTATCGGTCTGATCGTTCGCGGCATTCGCTATATCAAAGGCCTTGACTGGAAGCTTGACCGTGTCACATACAGCGAGAATGTGGCTTATGGATTCAAAGGCGCCATACGGTCCATATTATATTGGATTTTTCCGTATGGAACCCGCAGCTGGCGCCAAAACCCCTGGTTTACCTTATGGGTTTTTCTGATGCATCTGGGTATTCTGATAACGCCGATCTTTTTGCTGGGGCATAACATTTTGTTAAAGGAGAAATGGGGCATCAGCCTGTGGTCGCTGCCCGAGTCCGTGGCCGACATGATGACCGTTGTAGTGATCGTGTCGGTTGTCTTTTTGATCCTGCGCCGCATCGCGCTGCCCGAAGTTCGAATTATAACCAACTGGTACGATTATCTATTGCTGCTGATCGCCGTTTCACCCTTTGTGACCGGATTTTTGGCCTATCATCGCACACCGGATTACTATTTTTGGCTGATGGCCCATATTATTAGCGGGCATGTCCTGTTAATAGCCGTACCATTGACTAAACTATCGCATTTCCTGCTGTTTTTCATGACCCGGGCGCAGCTCGGAATGGATTATGGTATCAAGCGCGGCGGTATGAAAAGCAAAGGTATGGCCTGGTAAAATTTCACTTTGTGAAATTTTAATTTGAGAAATATTATAGTAACTTCATTAAGGGGTTGAATTCACCAAATACTAAACACCCTTGTAATAGGTCACTTATCTGACTTTTTACGAGACCATACAATAATTCTATTATCATCTATAGGAACTGAAAATTATGCCAGAAGGAACACTTTGTAACAAACAACCCGTCAATACCAAAGAGCAACTGCAGGCCTTGCTGGCCGATAAAAGCGGAAAAGAATACTACCAGCAGATGAATGATCTGGATGTGGACCGCAAAGCGCTATGGGGAACGATCCAGAAGAGTTTGAAATCCCGTACCAAAACATGGCTTGAAATTTGCTCGCACTGCGGCTTGTGTGCTGAAAGCTGCTTTTACTATCTGGCCAACAATCGAGATCCCAAACAGGTGCCTTCCTATAAAATTCAAGAAACCTTGGGAAAGTTGATTGCCCGCAAAGGGGACGTCGACAATGCCTTTATGCAAAAATGCATGGACTGGGCCTATTCAAAGTGTACTTGCTGTACCCGCTGCGGGGTGTATTGCCCGTTTGGGATTGACACCGGCATCATGTTTAGCTACCTGCGCGGGCTGCTTTACGGGCAGGGATTTGTGCCATGGGAAATGAAGATCGGTTCCGGCATGCACCGCATTTTTCGGGCTCAGATGGATGTGACCAGCGAAGACTGGGTCGATACTTGTGAGTGGATGGCGGAGGAATACGAGGACGATTGGCCGGGGCTGGAAATTCCGGTGGATAAAGAAAACGCAGATATCATTTATACCGTCAATGCACGGGAGCCCAAACATTATCCGGAAGACATCGCCGAAGCGGCTATTTTGTTTCATGTGGCCGGTGAAAATTGGACCGTGCCCAGCGAAGGCTGGGAGGAAACCAGTCTGGCCATGTTCGCTGGCGACTGGGAGGCGGCCAAAATGCAGGTCGAAAATGTTTATGATGCGATGGATCGCTTAAAGCCTAAACGCATGGTGGTTACCGAATGCGGCCATGCCTATCGCGCAACT
>JASFJF010000372.1:0-4522 GCA_050122255.1 Desulfobacterales bacterium | reverse complement strand
GGGAGCAGACAGCATCTGCGTCAAGGATATGGCCGGCCTGCTGGCGCCTTATGATGCCTATCATCTGATCAAAGCTCTGAAGGCGGCTGTGCAACCGCCGATTCACCTGCACAGCCATTTCACATCCGGCATGTCGCCGATGACCCATCTGAAAGCCATCGAGGCCGGCGTGGATATTATTGATACGGTTTTATCCCCCTATGCCTACCGGACCTGCCATGCAGCCATCGAGCCTTTGGTGATGACGCTGCTGGGCACCAACCGTGACACGGGTTTTAATATCCGGCTGCTGGCGCGGATCAACGAGGTGCTGGAAAAAGAAGTTATGCCCAAATATCGACACCTGCTGGATGACACCAAGATGTCCATTATCGATATTAACGTGCTGCTGCATCAAACCCCGGGGGGCATGCTCTCCAACCTGGTCAATCAATTGCGTGAAATGGATGCCCTGGATAAAATCGATCAGGTCTATGCCGAACTGCCGCGGGTCAGGAAAGAGCTGGGACAAATTCCGCTGGTTACCCCCACCAGTCAGATCGTGGGCACCCAGACGGTCAACAACGTACTGTTTGACGACGAAAATGAGCGCTATAAAATGATCACCGGCCAGGTAAAAGATCTGTGTTACGGTTTGTACGGTAAAACGGCCATTCCGATTGATCGCGACGTACAGAAAAAAGCGCTCAAAGGCTATGAGCGCGGGGAGGAGCCCATTACCTGTCGACCGGCCGAGGTTCTGGAGCCCGAGCTACAAAAGGCCAAAGAAGAAATCGGTGATTTAGCCGTCGATTTAGACGATACGCTGATCTATGCGCTTTATCCAGTCACCGGGAAGCGCTTTTTGAAATGGAAATACGGTAAAGAGCAGCCCCCGCAGGATGTAAAGCCCAGAACCCTGAAAGACGCGGCTGCCGAGCAAGAGCTCATTAAGAAAGCCAAAGCCGGCTTGCTGGTTGAAAAGACGGAGAAAGAAGCTCCGGGAAAAAGCGAAAATACCCGGACGTTTAATGTTTTTGTGGATGGTGACTATTTTGAAGTTGCGGTGGACGAAGTTGGTGGCTCACCGGTGGTCAGCTACGTGCAGCCAATGACCGCAGGTGTGCAGATGCCGGCGGCCGCACCGCCCGCGGCAGCGGCGGCTCCGACTGCAGCGCCTGCCGCTCCAAAGCCGGCAGCAGCGGAACCCAAAGAAGCTAAGCCCAAAGCGCCTGTTGCTGCTGCGACTGAAGCCGTAGAAGGTACACCACTGACCGCACCGATGCCCGGCATGATTGTCAAATATGAAAAACAGGTGGGCGATTCTGTCAGCCAGGGTGAAACCGTGTTGGTGCTGGAGGCCATGAAAATGGAAAATGCGCTGCCGTCTCCCGCCAGCGGTACCATTAAAAGCCTTAATTTCAGCAGCGGCGATTCGGTGGCCAAAGGGGATGTGCTGGCTGTTATAGGTTAAAGGGTTCAGGGTTCACGGGTTTCGAGTTGTGCATTGCGCCTTGCGGGTTGCAGGTTAAACTTGTCAACTGCCAGCATCCGGCGACCAGTGTCATTGACTGTAACCTTGAACCTCTAAACCTTTGAACCCTAAACCCTGGAATCAGGCGCCTTACGCCTGAGTTAATCAGATTTACCGCTGCCTTTGCAATAACGACGGAGAAGACGAAAATGAAGATCCACGAATATCAGGCCAAGGAATTGTTCAAAAAATATGACGTTCCTGTACCGGAGGGCGGAATCGCTTTTACAGTTGAGGAGGCTGTTGCCGTTGCCGAGAAATTGGGTGGATATCCGGTGGTCGTTAAGGCCCAGATTCATGCCGGCGGACGCGGAAAAGGCGGCGGTGTTAAGCTGGCGCAGTCGGCCGATGAGGTTAAAAACACCGCCGGTGAAATCATTGGAATGAATCTGGTGACACATCAGACCGGTGCAGGGGGCCAGTTAGTTTCAAAAGTGTTGGTCGAGCAGGGCCTCAACATCGCCAAAGAGCTTTATCTGAGTATTATCCCGGAGCGATCATCGGCCCAGATTGTCATCATGGCCAGTGAAGCTGGCGGGATGGACATTGAGGCGGTGGCCGCCGAAACGCCTGAAAAAATTATCAAAGTACCGGTAGATCCGTTGCTGGGATTGCAGTCTTATCATTGCCGCGCAGCGGCTTTTGGGTTGAATCTGAGCCCGGCGATCATCAAACCCTTTATGGCCATGTTACAAAATCTTTACCGGCTTTTTATGGATGCAGATTGTTCGCTGCTTGAAATCAATCCGCTGGTCATAACAGACGAAGAAACTGCGGTGGCACTGGACGCTAAAGTGAACTTTGATGCGAATGCCCTCTTTCGACATGCGGAAATTAAGGAATACCGTGATCTGGATGAAGAAGATCCGCTCGAGGTGGAAGCGTCTAAATTCAATCTTAACTACATCAATCTGGAAGGTAATGTCGGCAACATGGTCAATGGTGCCGGGCTGGCGATGGCCACGATGGATATTATCAAACAGGCCGGGGCGGAGCCGGCTAATTTTCTGGATGTCGGCGGCGGTGCCAGTGCCGAAATGGTCGAAAACGGGTTTCGAATTATTCTAAGCGACCCCAATGTCAAGGGCATTCTGATTAACATTTTCGGCGGGATTTTACGCTGCGATGTCCTGGCCAATGGTGTGGTGGAGGCCGCCAAAAAGACTGGCATTAAAGTTCCGGTCGTGGTGCGAATGGAGGGAACCAACGTGGATGCCGGCCGTGAAATTCTGGCGGAATCGGGCCTGAATCTGATCACCGCAACCGATTTGAAGGATGCCGCCCAAAAAATTGCCGAAGTCGTTCAATAAAGCTGATAACCGTTCAACTGATACAACTCACCGCAGAGGCGCAAAGGCCGCAGAGACTTTTTCATTTGCCGTTCTCGCAACGGCAAATGAACAAATATTAACTTTGCGATCTTTGCGTCTTTGCGGTGAAAAATAAAACAGGGGAAAAAATTGTGAGCATATTTGCAGATAAAGACACCCGGGTTGTGGTTCAGGGAATAACCGGGAAAGAAGGGCAATTTCACACACGGCACTGCATTGATTACGGCACGCGGATTGTGGCCGGGGTTACGCCCGGTAAAGCAGGACAGAAGATGGACGATGTTCCGGTTTTCAATACCGTGCAAGATGCCGCTCATAAAACCGGTGCGGAATGTAGCTTAATCTTTGTGCCGCCCGCCTTTGCCGCCGATGCGATCATGGAAGCCGCCGATGCAGGGCTGCGCCTGATTGTGGTCATCACCGAAGGGATTCCGGTGCTGGATATGATGCGGGTTAAAAATTACCTCAAGCCGAAATCCGTGCGCATGATCGGGCCCAACTGCCCGGGAATTATCACACCCGGTGAGGCCAAAATAGGCATTATGCCGGGGCCGATTCACAAAGCGGGCGGACCAGTCGGGGTCGTATCAAGGTCCGGGACCCTGACCTACGAGGTCGTTCATCAATTAACGCTGCAGGACATCGGTCAGACGACCTGTATCGGCATCGGGGGCGACCCGATATGCGGTACGAGCTTTATTGATTGTCTGGAGGCGTTCGAACAGGATCCCGACACCCGGGGTGTGGTGATGGTCGGTGAAATTGGTGGAACGGCTGAAGAGGAAGCCTCCGAGTTTATTGCCAGCAAGATGTCCATTCCGGTTGTGGGCTTTATTTCCGGTCTTACCGCACCGCCCGGCAGGCGTATGGGCCATGCCGGCGCCATTATATCCGGCAGTAGCGGAACGGCTCAGGCCAAAATTGACGCCCTGAAGACCAACGGCGTTCATGTGTGTGAAGATCTGGGAAGCCTCGGTGAATTTTGCGCCGAGGTTTTTGCTTAGAAGCTATTTCAAAACCTCTTTTTCGCTGGTTTGCGGCTTTTGTAAAGTGCTAAGCTTGTTGCGCTAAATCTTGAAAACTCGGGCTAACGCCCTCAAACAGTTCAAGATTTTTCACGCCACATCACCAAGCGCTTTTTGACAAAAGTCCGCAAAATTTACTCCAATGAGGTTTTGAAATGGCTTATCGCCAATTTTAGCAATTGTGATCAACGGAAAAATATTCGTTTTATACGTTTGACCGTGGAACGGAAACAGAATGCACGAAATGGGTATTGCCCTTCAGATTGTTGAAATTGCCACCGCTTCCCTGCCGGCGGATTTAGGCGCAGCCCGTGTCGTTGCAGTTAATCTTAAAATCGGAAAACTGGCTGCGGTGGTGCCCGATAGCCTGCGGTTTTGTTTTGAGGTGGCGATCAAAGATACTCCGCTTGCAGGCGCTAAACTGGCCATCGAAGAAATAGCGGTTGTGGCAAAGTGCAATGATTGCGACGCGCAATGGATAATCGATGCACCTGTTTTTGTCTGCCAAAAATGTCAGAGCGGTTCTCTGGAAATTCTTTCCGGAAGAGAACTCGATATCGAGTCCATAGAGGTGCAAGAGGAAAAACATGATTCTGGATAATATCTCTAACCAAAGACCCTGTTTTCTCCATAAAAATTTTCACAAATCCCAT
>JASFJF010000371.1:0-4557 GCA_050122255.1 Desulfobacterales bacterium | reverse complement strand
TCATCAAACAGGCTGGGATAGACCCGAATTTCCATTCGGACCGCAGCCGCCGATCGCACAGACCACAACCCCCATGGCGAATCGGCTTCCAGGTAGCAGCGGTCAATCAGGTAGCGCCCCTGCTTTACTCCCGTTAACGGCCAGGCGACCATAGCGGTTTGGGTATCCGCCGGCAATTCCACGGCCAGCTCAAATGTTGGCGTAACGATTTGTTCCGGCAAAGCCAGGCCCATTCGCAACCGAGGGATCTTGTGGTTCTCATTTTCTATTTGAGCGTCAAAACTACCTTGCCGGCCCCTTGAAATTCGAACAACTTCGGGCAATATCACATGAATGCCCTGCAGACGCCCCCGCGAACGATAGGCATCTAAGATCGAAGCTGTTAGAAGACCAACGGCCAGCAGGATCACCGGTATCGTCAGCGGAACCACAATGGCGATCAGCAGTGTGCCGGGTAACAAAACAAATCCAACTAAAAGCAAAAGCCGGTATGTGGGTACTAATTTCATAAACTCAATTTTAAATATAGACTGCCTTTTTTATCCGTACACAGCGAAGTCAAATTTTTCATCAAGGTTTCAGGTGTCAGTGTTCGGGTGTCAGAATTACGAATCAGATGAAAGCCAGTAGTTTCCGCATGGTCTCTTTTTCTGAAACCCGAAACCTTACACCCGATTATGCCAGAGGTCAGAAGTCAAACGCAAGTAACAAGCAACGCGCAGCAGCGCTGCTGCTACCGCGGAACCGCGATTCCCTTTAAAATATTCTCAATGACCTCCTTGACCGTAAGCCCTTCGATTTCATATTCAGGGCGTAAAATCAGACGATGTTCCAAAACCGGATAGGCCATTTGCTTGATATCATCGGGTGTCACAAAATCCCGACCGCTCATGGCTGCAAACGCCCGACTTGAAAGCAAAAGCGCCTGGGTCGCTCGCGGCCCGGCACCAACCATTATACTTTGATGTTCGCGCGACTTTCGCACAATATCGACAACATAGGCAACCAGGTCTTCCTTCACCAGAATTCCCGCCATAGCTGCCCGCAGTTTGGTAATGAGTTCTTCGGTGATTATTTGCTTTACCGCCCCACTGGCCAGGGTCTCCTCGGGTGCATCTTTGCCCAGCATCCGCTGAGCCAGGGTGAGTTCTTCGGTTTTGCCCGGCGGGTCCATGTTGATCTTGAGCATAAACCGATCTTTTTGGGCTTCAGGCAATGGATAAGTGCCTTCATATTCAATCGGGTTCTGGGTGGCGAATACCGTAAAATTGGGTGATAAGCGGTGCGTGTTACGGTCGATGGTTACGGTGCGCTCCTGCATGGCCTGGAGAAGCGCAGACTGGGTCTTGGCGGGTGCCCGGTTAATTTCATCGGCCAGCAGAAAGGTGCAAAAAACCGGGCCTTTGACCAGTGAAAATTCATTGGTCTGTAAATTAAATACATGTGTTCCGGTAATATCGGTCGGCATGAGGTCTGGTGTGAATTGAATACGCGCAAAATCACAGCGCATCACGTGTGCAAGAGTTCTGACCAGCAACGTTTTGGCGATGCCAGGCACACCTTCGATCAACGCATGGGTGCCGGTAAAAATGCTGATTAAAGCCAAATCGACCACATGGTCATAGCCGATGATCACCTTGGCCACTTCCTGCTTGGATCGTAACAGAGCCTTTTTTAAAATGTCGGTATTCTCATTCATCGTGTCTTCCTCTTGAGATTATTTTGCACATCCGCCGGTAACCGCCGACCGGATCGCTGGATTGCGCACCATAGGCCTTTAGTTTTTTTAAAACCGTTTTTAGCGGATCGCTGTTGCGGCGTGCACAGCGCTGATTGCGCTCAAAGGCACGCCGCCATTCACTGGCACAAATTTGTAATAGCTGCCGTTTGGGAATATTGCGGCGCAGCAGACTGATCAAGCCATGAGTCGAATCCCGGCGGGCGTAAACATCCCGGTGCGACCGGTCGTAATCGTTTCTGGGTGGCGGCACGAAATAAACTGTATTTTTCCAGACAAATAAAATGGCAAAAACAACAACGGCATAAATAAACCAATGAAAGCGATACCTTTTAATCAAACTCAGCACACCGGGTTGCTTGCGGACACCCAGATGGGTCTCATCAAAAATGATCTGGTTGTTTGGGCCGACCGTCCAGGCCAGTAGCCACGGAAGACGTTCGGATCGAAGTGCTTCATTACTCATGTAAAAGGTGTCGGCCGAGAGCACCAGGCTGCCATTCCCATATGCTCTTTCAATCATAACAGGCCGGCCTTCTGCGGCATATATGACGCGCCATTTGCTATCTAACGCATCAAAATACAGGGCCGTATGCCAGGAAATCGTTTGCGGAAGCCGTTTTAAATCGGCCTGTAATACATCATGGCTTTTTTTGGCGGCTTCAGTCGCCGGTTCCTCAGCAAAGTTTAATACCAGCCCCCATTTTTCCGTCAACGCCACGCATTGGCTGTCCTTTTTCGAATTGGAAGACCCGGCAGGATTTTCGGAGGGCTCGATGGCCTGATCAGCAGATGTTTCAGCGTCATCAGATCCCTGTGAGGATCCGGTCTCGGGATCATCTGAATAGTCGGCATTGAGCAGGCTGCATGCTGCCATTCGCCAGGCTGTCGGCCTTTTCTCAACCGGCAAAAATGACAGCACTAGCCGACCACCATTGGCAGTCAGGCGATCGATGGCTTCGACCCATTTTAGCGCCACCGATTCTGAATCAAAAATGGGTGTTCCGATATGAAAAAAAGTGGTGGATGCCTTGAATTCCAGGTTATCCAATTGCCGGTAATTGCGCTGAACCGATGTGTTTCCAAGTTTATCCAGGCCGCGGTAGAATGCCCGGCTCCCCAGCGGGTCGCTGCGCAACGTTGAATAGGCCGGATATACGTCTCCGGTTTTAAAGCGCAGCAGAAACAACTGAATAACCCCGAGCACAAAGCCCAAGATAATCATCACAAAAACAGCGGTCCGTATGGTGTTAGCTTTGGGCAAGGGTTATCATCCTTTTCTGAAGAATGGCAAAATCATCCAGTTGGGGCTGTTTGATGGTATACAAGCCGTACCAGACGCGTTCGAAAACTTCCCTGCTTGTCGTAAAATCCGTTAACAGGTTTTGCTTCTGATGGGCCCTGCGGCGCAATTCTACTTCATATTCCCAATTCGACTTAAACTTTTCAATCGTAATCAACCCGTGCTCGGCCAGTCCGGCCAGGGTTGCCAGATAGAAGGCTCTCAGGGCCAATCGCAGCTTTCCTTTGCCGGCTAATTCGCCTGCCAGGTCCAGCCAGCGGTTCACCGGCAGGTCGGCTGCGGAGGTGTCTTCATCTTCCAGATCGGGGACGGATTCAACAGGTGCGGCTACAATTGCGGCTTTGCCGATCTGACGTCGGCTCCAAGAGCGCCATATAATATAGGCCAGGACAACGAACAGGCCGGTAAGCAAAGCAATGACGGCAAACCGAACAGAGGATATCCAATCCGTATCGGACGACACTTCTGGGCGCTCAGCGGTCGGCAACAGCGCCAGCAGCCAATCGATGAATTGATCAATCCATTCAAAGACCGTTTTGATCCCATCCCCGAGTTTGTCGATAATCCAGGCCACAACTGAAGCTATCGGGCCCTTGGGCTCTGTTTGATCTTCCACCGGCAGTTCCCGGGGCATCCGCCACGAAAATTCTCTTTGCTGCAGCACATTCTCTATTGAACGATCCAGTGCATCAGGTTCAACAATCTGCTTTTGCCCGGCCACCGCAGGCAAGGGACTGCCGGCCACCCATGTGAACACGACCAGACCGATCACCGCCGCAGTGCGTCGCGCCACAAGTCCCTTAAGCCCCATTTTTAAATCATCACCGGAATGAATGGACGACCCATAGAAGCAACGCAGGGCGTATACTGTCCTGACCAGCGGGTTCATGCACAAGTAGGAAATGCCCATCGTTGCAACCCAGAAAGTGGTATTGATCACGTGAGACCCGCTGAGCGTAAATAAGGATTCGATCCCGAGATATTGTTTAATCAGATGCGGCAAAATATAAATGGCAACGGCAACATTGAGAAAAACCACAAGGCCAAAAAGCAAAAAAATAGACATCAAAATATGATTCTGACGTGGCCACCGTCTGGCATGTGACCAGGCCTTTTGACAAATCACTTTTAGATTTCCATCACCGTTTGCCGCTTCAACAGTGACGTTTTGATAAAATGCATAGCACCAGCCAAACGGCAACGCGATAGCAGCTGCCAGCGGCAAAACAAAAAAGGCTGTTGCATGAATCAATGTTTGCGTTGTCATTAATCTAAGGATGCGTTGATAGGACCATCGTGGTGGTGTTTCGCCGCTCAATGTCATTTTTACGCGCGCGGCAAAAACGACGTGCCAGCATTTCATCCATACATAGAGCAGTGCCAGGCCCAAAGAGGCGACTGCATGGTAGCGCTGGGCATCGGCATTGCGGCTCATATCTGCCCAGAAATAAAACAACGCCAACACAAAGGGCAGTGTTCCGATGGCGTAAGTGGACAGGAGTGACAGGGGCGCCCT
>JASFJF010000370.1:0-4601 GCA_050122255.1 Desulfobacterales bacterium | reverse complement strand
GTGGGCTTTTTGATCAGCCCCAGGATCGCGGCGGCCATTATCAGCTTTCCGATCCTGACCACTTTTTTTGACCTGATCGGGATTCTGGGCGGCTGGGTCAGCGGCTGTCTGTTGCTGGGGGTCAACTCCGGCGCCTATTTTTACCGGGTGCTTTCCGCCACCGAAATGTCGGACATCACCGGGGGTCTTGTGAAGTCTCTGGTTTTTGGCCTTCTGGTGGTGACCATCTGCTGTTTTCAGGGTTTTTTCACCCATATGCGCACCGACAGTTACGGCGCGCGCAGTGTGAGTCTGTCGACCACCTCGGCGGTGGTAATCTCCTGCGTGATGATCTTGATTTCAGATTATGTCGTCACGACATTCATTCTGTAAGGACCTGTTATGGAAAAACAACCCATTATCGAATTTCAAGGCGTGACCAAACGCTTCGACACGCGCACCATCCTGGACAAGGTCGATTTTCAAATCTATGAAGGTGAAGTCACCACGCTGATCGGATTGAGCGGTACGGGCAAAAGCGTGACCTTAAAGCACATTATCGGGTTGCTCAAACCCGATGAGGGCCAGATTCTGTATCGCGGAAAACCCATCGATCAAATGACCAAAAAAGAGTGGAACGCTTACATCGGCCAGATCAGCTATATGTTTCAAAACAACGCCCTTTTTGATTCGATGACCATCATTGAAAACGTATCCCTGCCGCTGCGCCAGACCACCAAAATGAATAAAAAGGAAATTGCCGAAAAGGCCATGGCGGCCATCGAGCAGACCGAACTGACCGAAGTTTTTGACAAATATCCGTCGGAGCTGTCCGGAGGCATGCAAAAGCGGGCCGCTCTGGCCCGGGCGCTGGTGACCGATCCGTCGCTGGTGCTCTTTGATGAGCCCACCACCGGTCAGGACCCCATTCGCAAAAATGCCATTCTGGGCATGGTGGCCGAATATCAAAACCGCTTTGGTTTTACGGCCCTTTTGATCAGCCATGAAATACCGGATGTTTATTTTATTTCCAACCGTATCCTGGCGCTTTACGGCAAAAAAATCGTCTTCCAGGGGCCGCCGGATGAATTTGAGGAGTTTGAGCATCCCTTCCGTGAAGAAATTCTGACCAGCCTTGAGAGCTTACAGGAAGACATTACCGGCCTGTACTCCAAGCGTCACTTTAAGGTGCGCTACCAGACCGATTTGAGCAAGCGGCACCCGGATGCCATGTATGCCGTGGCGGCCTTTGCCGTCGATGATCTGGACACCATCATCGAGCATATGGGACATGATGCCGCTCAGGAGATTATCCGGGCCCTGGGATCCTATATCAATAAACACTTTGGCGCCGTCGGGGGCTTTTCCTCCCGGCAGACCATCAATGAATATGCCACCGTGCTGCCCTACTCGGACCTGGACGAGGCCGAGCGCATCATGGCAGATTTTAAAAAGGATTTTCGAGAACACGGTTTACCCGATCTGAAGACCTTGCAGAAGGGTGAGAAACCCGACGAGGATCATTTTGAATTTAACATCCAGGCCGGACTGGCCCAGGGTAAACCGCAGATCGAAATCGAATCGGTAATGGAATTTGCGCGTTTTAATCAAACACCGATTGCACGCTTTCAATGTGAACGCGGAGGTAAGACGCAATGAAAAAGTATACTCAGGAAACAGTTGTCGGTATTTTTGTGGTCATCGGTCTTTTAGCCATCGCCTATATGACAGTGAATCTCGGTAATGTCGGCTTTTTCGGTGAAAAAGCCTATTCCCTTGTTGCCAAGTTCACTTCCGTGAGCGGCCTGCGGGTCGGCAACCCCGTCAATATGCTGGGGCTTGAGATCGGCCGGGTGGAATCATTTGAAATGGACCAAGAGAACCAGGTGGCGGTGGTGACGCTGAAAATCAACAACGGTATCGAAATCTTCGATGATGCCATTGCCTCGATTAAGACCGAAGGCTTGATCGGTGATAAATATATCAGTATCGATGCCGGCGGTGGCGGCGATCTGCTGGCAGACGGCGATACCATCACCGATACCGAGTCGCCCACCGATATCATGGACCTGGTCAGCAAGTATGCGTTTGGCGATGTTGGCAGCGGTGAAGCAGCAGAAGAATAGGAAGGCTGGACGTCACCCGCTACCAGCTGTTCGGCCCTAAGCGCAAAACCGATGTGCTCAGCCGAGGCGATTGCAGATTCTATCTATTTCAGAATTGAACGATAAATTCAAAACAGGTTGATTCAACATTTAAATCCTAAAATTTTTGAGGAGGTATAACCAATGAATAGAAAACATGTCAAACTGAGCGTCATTATGCTGGCAGTTTTGTTGATATTACCTTTGGAGGTTTTCGCCACGGGCGCGAAAGACACGGTTGAGGCGCAGATCAACAAGATGCTGACCAAAATGCAAACACCGGAATTCAAAGGTCTGGATCGCGACGCCAAGATAAATGAGATCAGCACGATCATAGACGAGATTTTTGATTGGCAGGAGTTGTCACGTCGCACACTTGGACGGGAATGGAAAAAATTCTCACCTGATCAGCAAAAGGAATTTGTGAGTCTTTTTGAAAAGCTTCTGCAGGACATTTACGCTGATCGTGTTCTGGCCTATACCAGCGAAAAAATTGAATTCGGAAAAGAAACCGAGCTAAAGAAAGGACGGGCGGAAGTCGAAAGCTACATCATCACAACAGACGGCACCCGGGTCCCCCTGTTCTACCGATTGACTGATAAAAGCGGTGAGTGGCGGGTTTATGATGTTATCATAGAGGGCGTTAGTATGGTCAAAAATTATCGCGGGCAGTTCCGTCAGATCCTGTCGAATAAAAAACCCGAGGACCTGCTGCAAACCCTTCGTGAAAAAACAAAGGCATAACCGGCCAGTTAGGTTTGTCGGCGCTTTCATTGGCGTAAAAATTCGAAATAATACGCGATGATTTCTACCGGTAATTGATGAAAGGAGCAAAAAACGTGAAGAAAGTATTGGTCGCTGCCGTTATTCTGATATCTTTTCTGATCGTTGGCACTTTTAATCCCTTATTGGCAATTGACCGTGAGCCGGACACCGATTTGCTGGCCCAGCAGTCTGAAGATAAAGGAGCTGAAGCCGGATTAAAATTTCAACATTCTACTTTGCCTTACGACTCTTTAAACTGCATAAAATTCAATTGAAGGCAAAAGATTTAATTCACTGGGAGGCCGCGGTATGAAACCATCTAATCAATCTTCGAACGACAAATTGTTTATGGCCAGAGCGCTCGAGGCAACCATCCATGTCGGCCTCGTGGTTCTGCTCCTTTACTGGTGTTTTAAGATCGGCCAGCCGTTCATCGGAATTATCGTCTGGGGCATCATCATTGCTGTTGCAATCCACCCCGCTTACAATCGGCTCAAGTCCGCCCTGGGTGGACGTGGTCGGTTGGCGGCAACCCTGATAACGCTCGTCGCACTTATCATCCTGCTCGTTCCGACCTATATGCTTTCCGGATCTCTCATCGAAACCGCCAAAGACTATTCGGCACATCTTGACGCGGGGACGCTTAGTGTGCCGCCACCATCGGAGAGCGTCCGGTCCTGGCCGGTTATCGGCGAGACTTTGCATAGTTTTTGGAGCCAGGCCTCGAATAATCTTGGCGCTGCTGTGAGCAAGATCACGCCGCAGCTTAAAAAAATTGGTATCCCGTTGCTGTCCGCTGCTGCCGGTGCCGGGGTCGGGATCTTGAAGTTCACGGTCTCCATCATCATTGCCGGTATTTTGCTTGCAAATGATGCCGGTGGCGGTCAGGCTGCGCGGGCAATTGCTAAGCGGCTGGCAGGTGAACGCGGAACCGCGGCCGTTGAAATGGCGGCGGCGACTGTGCGAAGTGTTACCCTGGGTATTCTGGGTGTCGCCCTAATACAGACACTCCTGGCAAGCCTTGGTTTCCTTTTGGTCGGCGTTCCAGGGGCGGGGCTCTGGGCCCTGCTGGTGCTTATTCTCGCTATAGTGCAGCTACCCACCATTTTGGTCCTGGGTCCGATTATTGTCTACGTGTTCTCCACCAGCACTACGGTTACCGCAGTTGTGTTTTCGATCTGGAGTATCCTTGTGGGCATATCTGATGCCTTTCTGAAACCGCTTTTGATGGGTCGTGGCGTCGACGTTCCCATGCTTGTCATCTTTATTGGTGCAATCGGTGGCTTCATGACATCGGGCATCATCGGCCTCTTTGTTGGCGCGATCATCCTCGCGCTTGGCTACAAGCTTTTCTTACTATGGCTTAACAAGGAGACAGCCATGGAACGAGTGTCATCTAAAATGGAGTAGCGGCCATACTTGTGAACGCTAAAAGCTGAAAACCAATCATGATTTCATTATCTACACGCGCCAAAAATGCCATCAAACCCGCCCTGGGCGTGGTGATTGCATACGGTATCTCTTTGGGAATGGGCTGGGAAAATCCTTACTGGGCAGGATTCGCGGTGGCCATGATTAGCCTGTCCACATCCGGACAGTCGCTGAACAAGGGCACCATGCGGATGCTGGGCACCCTGGTGGCGGCAGCAGCAGCGCTGACGTTCATCGCCTGGTTTCCTCAGGACCGCTGGTGGTTTATTTCCGTTTTGTCCG
>JASFJF010000369.1:0-4611 GCA_050122255.1 Desulfobacterales bacterium | reverse complement strand
TCGTACTGGGCACCCAGCTGCAGGACACCATTCAAATTTTATATGAATACGGTGCCAAAGAAGTCCACATGCGACCGGCCTGCCCTACCCTCATTTATCCTTGCGATTTTTTAAACTTTTCAACATCACGCTCTACGCTGGATTTGGCCGGCCGCAAGGCCATCGCCGAACTGGAAGGCGTCGAAGATAAGCACCTTGCTGATTATGCCACGGCCGGATCAGAAAAAAACCTGGCAATGGTCGATCAAATCAGACGACGATTGAAACTGACGTCTCTGCAATACCAGAAACTGGCGGATCTCGTTGCTGCGATCGGTATGCCCAAAGAGAAAGTGTGCACCCATTGCTGGGACGCCAGCAGCTATTTTTAAAGCCTCTCATCGTGCCTGATTCGAAAGGTTCAACAGCGAGCGTTTTTGTAGAGGTGACTTTAAAATGACAATCGCTCGCAGATGATGTTCGATGGGCAGGCTGTAATGTTTAACTTCCAGCGTTAATTGATGGGGCAGCAGCTTTGCGCGCAAAGTCTCCAGCTCTTTTTGAGCGACCTGCCCTTTTATGGCCATAATCATCCCCTGCCTTGCCAGCAACGGAACTGCCACTTTAACAAAAGATGTCAAATTCGATAATGCCCGGCTGACAATGACATCAAACGTATGCGCAAATTCAGCATGATGCGCAAGGTCTTCAGCGCGGATGTGCCGGGCTGCGATTTGGTCAAGACCCAGCGATCGGATCACATGCTTTAAGAAATTGACTTTTTTGCGGGTACCGTCAATCAAAAGGACGGATACAGACGATTTTACAATTTTAAGCGGAATACCCGGAAAGCCGGCTCCTGAGCCGATATCAAGTAACCGGACCCGATCGGGAATGAATTTGGCCGGCGCAAGCGAGTCCAAAAAATGCCGAATAGCAATATCGCGGGGATCGGTGATAGCGGTTAGATTTATTTTACGATTCCAGTGGAGCAACTCGGCAGCATGGCTGGCAAACGCAGCGCAAATGCGCTCATCTATTTCGATGCCTAACTGTTGGGCACCATCGATGATAACATGTTGCCACTCGGGGGAACCAATATCCATCAAAAATAGGGGTTATATGGGGTAATTTTAAAATGATAGCTGAATGGCTTAATTTCTGAATTCAATAAAGCTTGAACCCTGAACATAACACATTTTTAATTAATACACACCCGTCGCACTTCAGACATGTCGGTAAGCCCTTGAAAAACTTTCATGATGCCATCCTGCCGCAGGGTGGACATGCCTTCCTTCATGGCCTGGGCAAACAACATTTCGGTGCTGGCCTGCTTTTTGATCATCAATTTTATTTTGGGAGTGCCTTCCATGAGCTCGTGGATGCCCATCCGGCCACGGTAGCCGGTGTTTGAACAGGAATCGCAGCCCGTAGGCCGGTAAAGTGTGGTGTCCGGGTCATATTCGATACCGGCTTGCGCCCAATATTTCTCGCCGTAATCAACATAGATCATCTCAAATTCGTCTTGGGTCAACGGATATTCTTCCATACAGTCTTTGCACAGCCGACGCGTCAGCCGCTGGGCCAACACCCCCAAAAAGGCGTCTGAAAAATTAAGGGGATTGAGTCCCATATCCAGCAGACGCGTAATGGTTTCCGGTGCGCTATTGGTGTGCAGGGTTGAAAAGACCAGGTGACCGGTCAAAGAGGCCTCGATGCCGATAGAGGCCGTTTCTTCATCCCGCATTTCCCCGATCATGATGACGTCCGGGTCGGCCCTGAGGAAAGCCCGCATCACTCGGGCAAAATCCAGCCCGATTTTGGGCTTGACCTCTACCTGCCGCAGCCCGCCCTGGGTAATTTCGATCGGATCTTCAGCTGTCCATATTTTAATGCCCGGTTTGTTGATGTAGCCGAGTATCGCATGCAGTGATGTGGTTTTTCCTGAACCGGTGGGGCCCACCGCCAACACAAGCCCGTAGGGCTTGGCGACGATGCGTTTCATGACCTTGGTATTGCGCTCGGTCATGCCCATGTCATCGAGTTCCATCGCACCGGCCGATGCCAGAATCCTGAGGACCACATCTTCGAATCCACCTTGAGTCGGCAGGGTGGCGACCCGGAGTTCAAAAGTGGGTACACCTTTGCGTTTGAATTTAATCTTTCCGTCCTGGGGCAACCGCCTCTCGGCGATATCCAGATTTGACATGATCTTGACTCTGGATACAATACCGCGCGCCATGGAATTGGGGACTTTGAGATACTCCTGGCAAACGCCGTCCAGGCGGAAGCGTACCGATGTCGATTTGGTGATCGATGACGGTTCGATATGGATATCCGATGCGTTTTTGCGGTAAGCAGCAATTATCGTCTGATCCACCAGCTTGACGATTTTGCCCGATGCCTCATCGTAGCCTTCATCGATCTCTTCTTCTTCCTCTTCTTCTTCAAATGAGACATCTGGAATTAAATCAAAGTCGCCAAACGCCGTTTCACCCGTGCTGACCTCGGCGGCCTGCTGCCCACCATCGAAAAACAATTTTATGTACTGCTCGATATCTTCACGGATGGCAACGGTGAAATTAAGGCGACTGGTTTTCATTAGGGCTCTGATGTTATCGGTTTTGTTCAGATCCCGTGGATCATCGACCAGAATCTCCACCCCGTCTTTGTCCCAGCTCATGGGAACCCAAAACTCGTTCAGCAAAAAGGTCTTCTTCAAATTAGATAGCAGTTCGACCGGAACCGTAAAGGCAGGATCGTAATCGCGAAACTGCGTGTTATAAAAAAGTGAAAAAGATTTGCCGATGGCTGCTTTATTGATTTTATTGTGTTCGATTAGAACAAATTCAACGCTTTTGTTCATCTTTTTGGCCAATGCAAACGCCTGCTGCAACTGTTCGGTCGTGACCAATTTTTCGCGCAGCAGGTAATCATATTTTGAGCCGCTCGTAAAAGTGGCGGCAATCGAATCCATCCGTTTTTTGATCTCGGTATTTTCGGGACTCAGTTTGTGAGCCGCCCGGTAGTTGTCGAGGGCCACTTCGCGGTGATCGCGCTTTTCCATTTCCTGACCGAACATAAACAGGATGTCAGCCGTATCCTCATTAGCCAGTTTCAGCGGCTTTATAAGACTGTTCAGTTCATCGAATGCTTTTGACGGGGAATGCAGACTCAAGAGGCATTCGCTGATCTCGGGCATCAACTTGTCCAGCGGAAAGTCTTCTTTGAATAGCTTGGCATATTCGGGAAGAGCCTCGCCGTGTAGCCCCATTTCCTTAAAGGCTGAAGCACTGTCTAATACGGCCGGAACATCCCCCTGATTGGACATACTTTGTCGTAGAAGGGTGATGTCTTCAGCTGAAACCCCTTTGGGTGCAGATTGCTCTTCACTGTCGATTTCGTGTTTGAGCAAACGAATGCGCTTTTCAATTTTATCGTGGGTTTGAGTGTCCTGGGCGGATACGCTGCCAAGAATATTTTCGTAAATTTTAAGCGAGTCTGCAAACAATCCCATTGAACGGCAAACTTCAGCCTCGTTGATTTTGGATTCAATATCGGTATTCATTTATTTGAGTAACCTTTTTAATTGAAATACCTTAAGTCTTTTATTTTATTTATTTTTAAATAACCGGGTGAATTTGCGACCCGGTTTCGATGGCTGCAACGACGGTAAAAGGATATCACAATTTAAGCGAATCATCGCAATGGGCACATAAAGCGCCATTAATACGACCAGATACCCCATCTCGGTTTTACGAATATAAATGCGGCCCTTTTCAAAAATTAGGTCGGTTTCGCGCATACCTTCCAGAGAATCGATTAAAAATCGCCAATCTCGATCTTCAGCCGCTGTTTTAACCGTTGTCGAAAACTCCTTAAAGAGCACATCGCCGTTGAACGCAAACAGCATGACGCCGCTTACGCCATCGGTATTCAGTATATCCTGAAACAATTCTTGCATTTGAAACGCTCATTATCGTTAATTGCTGATGACCCTCAAAATCTTATCTCGAGGACAGCGGGGGTCCACCGTGACAACGGTGGTTTTTGAACCCGGTATTAAGATGTAATCATGGGCATCACCCCGGTCGATGTAGGCCAGCGTAAAATTACCCAATTTGAAAAAAGCACCGATTTTCGACAGCTGGGTGACGCGGTCGTCCCAGAGCGAATCCTGATACAGATCTTCCAGGCCGCATTGCTGCCCGATTTTGGCCTCGATTTTGGCCTTGAGTTTGTTGAGTCGTTCAGCCGGCGTCTCGGGTGCGGATTCAATTTGCTCCATAACACCCTCGGGCACAACCTCGGGCTCTTCCTCATCTTGGGTACGCAGCGTCTCTGGTGATTTCTCATCCTTGCGTCGCATGGCCTCCAGGATCAGCGGCTGCAAATCGCTTTGAATCTTATTTTCCTTGAGGGCGCATCCATTTTGGATGGAAAGATTGACCGCATCCCAAGAAAAAATTTCGTGTGCGGCAGCTTCGCCTTGCATATTCTTTACCATGGCATCGATCAATTCACCATCTCTGAAAAATAGAATCCCCTTCTCCCCACCTGATTTTTCCTCCAACCGGATTGTGCAGGTTTTCTGCTCCATTTCGATGAGCTGCAAAAACATGCCGGATGATA
>JASFJF010000368.1:0-4613 GCA_050122255.1 Desulfobacterales bacterium | reverse complement strand
ACATCCGATAGTGGGGGACAGGGTCTATCGGCCACGGAAGCTGGAAAAAACGATTAAGAGAGAATGCAGCCAAGCCGATAAAATCCTGCAGGTGGTAAAATCGGCCGGGCGCCAAATGCTGCACGCCTGGCGGCTGGGATTTACGCATCCCAAAACGGGTCAATGGATGGTGTTTGAAGCACCGCTTCCGGAAGATATGGAGCAGGTCGTCAAACAGATCCGTCAATTGGGGTTATAAGGTTCAAGGTTCAAAGGTTCAGGGTTCAAAGGTTCAGAGGTTTAAAAATAGGGCCTCAGGTTTCTGGCTGGGATGCTGGGAAGCTCGAAAGCTTGGAAGCCTGAAGGTTTGCAGCCTATAATGCGCTAACACTTTTTTGCTTTAAAGCCTTATAGCCTTCCAGCCTCCCAGCGAAACATTATTGATAAAAGCGGAACCCTGAACCTTTGAACGTTTAACCTTTGAACCTACTAAGCTTTAGCGATAAGGTACGTCAAGTATCCCACATAACAGGCCAGCAGGATCGCGCCGCCTTTGCGGTCGACCGTATAGGTTCGGCGCATCAGCAGCCATGGTAGGAAACTGGTAAACAGCATCACCAGATAATCGATCCATAGGCCACTCTCGATAAAACCACCGGGGATCGGAATCGGTCGAACCAGCGAAGCGGCGCCCAGCACGCTCATAATGTTAAACACATTGCTGCCGACCAGATTGCCGATGCTGATGTCCATTTCACCCCGCATGGCAGCCACAACCGATGTGGCCAGCTCGGGCAGGGAAGTGCCGAAGGCAACAATGGTCAGGCCGATGAATTTCTCGCTGACCCCCAATTCCGTCATAATATAAACGGCGCTTTCGACCACCATCTGGGCACCACCCACCACACCGACAATGCCGACGATCACCAGTAAAATCTGTTTGGGCCTGGATGCAATATAACCGATTTCTTCCAATTCGGATTCGATCGCAGCGGCCATTTCGCCGCCACCCGCCTGCCGGGTTTCTTTTTTGGCCAGATAATAGTTGGTGAAGGTATAGGCGATAATTCCGGCAAAAAGGGTGGCACCTTCGATGCGGCCGAGGGTGTTATTAAAGGACAATACCAGCAGATAAAGCGAAATCGCCAGCATAATTGGGATGTCGCGCCTGATCACCGATGGATCGCTTTTGATCGGGTTAAACAGTGCCGATAATCCCAACACCAGTGCGATATTGCAGATATTGCTGCCGACCACATTACCGACCGCAATCATGCTTTTACCTTTAATGGATGAAATCAGACTCACCACCAGTTCGGGAGCCGATGTGCCGAAAGCGACCACCGTAAGTCCGATGACAATCGGCGTTACCCCCAGGCTGCGCGCCAGGCTGGAGGAGCCTTTGACCAGCCATTCAGCGCCAAAGTAAAGCAGTAAGAATCCGATCAGGCACAGCACGATATATAGCAGCATAACCCTTTACTCCTTTCAAAAGCGCTCATCACCACCAAATACGGCCAACCCGTATCAACCGTTGCATGCAACCCGGATGCGTTGGGGCCAAATAGAAGCTGACTGATAATTTGGATGTGCTAAATTTCGAGCAGCGATCATAGGCGAGACCCGGCTGGGTGTCAAGGCCTATCGGTCATCATAAAACCATCTGAAATTAATACAAGTATTATTCGATCCCCGACAAACCTGTTTCAGCGCCCGGACTAATATCGACTGACTGTTATTATTTATTTTGTCTTTCTCGAAAGTCGCTGATATTGCACTTTGACCTTTGGGACACCTTGAATCATAATTTTGCTTGCATTTCCCGATTGCTTTTTATACTAGATGTCGTGGTATGAAAGCGGACAGATGAAACTGATACGGTTTATGAAATGATTAGGTTGAAAGGAGGTGAAGCACCGGACATTTTCAGATCGTGTGCGTCAAAGAGGAGAACGTGGTGAATCATATTGATGCCCAAGTTGGGATGTTTGTTTGCAGCTCAACGAACCCAAGAACAAGGAGGCACAAAAATGAGTAACGGAAAGGACAGGACCCCGGTGCTGCAAAACGAGGATTGGTGGGCCTGTTTTATCGGCTGGTTTATCCTGCTGTTGGCGCTCTGGGGTGTGCTGCCGGCGACCCCCAAAATCGCCAAGTGGACCAGCCTGTCGGCGGCCTTCCCCAAGGGATGGTCCACCTTAGGGACTTCGATCGTTCTTTGCATCGCCATGGGGGTTCTTACGTTTATCGGCGGCATTTTCATGAAATTCGATTTGAAGAACTACATACCGGGCTTTATCGTCATCTTCGCCCTGACATTTGTCGCGATGGTCGTATCCAAACAGGCCTTTATCAATAAGTGGGGTATATCCTATGTTTTGTTTGCCCTGGTTTTCGGCCTGGTTATCAGCAATATATTCAAGGTGCCCAAAATCCTCAAAGCCGCCGGCCAGACCGAATTCTTCATTAAAATCGGTCTGGTGTGCATGGGGGCGACCATTATGTTTTCGGTGGTCCTTAAAGCCGGCGTGTTTGGCGTGTTGCAGGCCGTACTGGTGGCCACAGTAGTGTGGTTTGGTACCTATTATATCTGCCGTCGATTTAAGGTGTCGGAGCGCTTCAGCAGCATCATCGCAACGGCCAACGCCATCTGCGGTGTTTCGGCCAGTATCGCCGCCGGTGGTGCCGTCCAGGGGGACCCCAAAGAGGTCAGCTATATGGTGGCCTGGGTGCTGGTGTGCGCGGTCATTCTGATTCTGGTAATGCCGCCCATTGCCGTGTGGCTGAATTTACCCACAAACATGGGGGGTGCATGGGTTGGAGGTGTAATCGATAATACCGGGGCGGTGATTGCCGCCGGAGAAATCCTGCGGGATAAGGCCGGTAACCCGAGTAAATCTGCCGTAGAAGCCGCCGCCATGGTCAAGATGGCCCAAAATGTCATGATCGGTCTGGTGGCGTTTCTAATGGCACTGTGGGCCACCATGTCGCTGGAAAAAAAAGAGACCGGTGAGAAGCCCGGGCTCAGCGAGGTGTGGTTTCGTTTTCCCAAATTCGTCATCGGATTTATGGTGGCGTCATTTTTTGTATCCTTTATAGTCGAGCCGACAATGGGAAACAAGGCGGCCAAGGCCGTCTCTAAAGCCTGCAAGAGCTATCGCAGCTGGTTTTTTGCGCTGTGTTTTGTGGCCATCGGATTGGAAACCGATTTTAAAGAATTGGTTTCGGTCGGCGGCGGACGACCCGCAATTGCCTACTGGTTATCACAGACCGCAAACGCCATCTGGACCCTGTTTATTTCCTGGATTCTGTGGTCGGGCACCTTTGTAACGCCACCAATTCTGCCGGACTAAAACATAAATTGAGATCTCGAACGCTGAAGGCGCTCTCTTCCGAAGGGCGCCTTCTTTTTTGCACCACGACTATAAAGCTTTAGTCCCATAACCCGCTATTCAAAGGATACCGCGCCATGGAAAAACCGAAAATGATCCTGATGGCGGAAGAAAAGCTGGCCCGGGAAGTTGCCCTGGGCGTTATCGTCACCCGACCGCTGACTGTCTGGCATTATATAATTCCGGGGATGTTTATCATCGATTTCCTGCGCCGTGGCAGTTCCTTGAAAAAGTATACCGAGCACTTCATGTTTCCAAGAAATCAGGCCGTCGATGTCGCCCAGGCCCTTGCGCAGGGTCAATCCGAAGCCGATGCGTTCGAACACGTTGAAAACGACACCCGGGCGTGGTTAAATTCCGTTGATTTATATACCCCGGCGCTGTTGCAGGCACAGGTGGCGGCCATTCAACTGCTTAGCGAGCATTACAGTAAGCTATTAAAGCAGGAGGGGTACAGTGTTTATGCCCTGATCAGAGCGGCCTATCAATCCCGGCAAAACCTTCAGGGATTTTTTGATCAATTAACAGCGGCCGAGGCCGAAGTGGACCGCCAGCTGCTTGCCAAAATGGGCGAAAACGAGAAACTCAAGGAGAAGATATTGGCGCAGCAGAAGCAGCTTCAGGAAAGAAGAAAAAAGATTGTCGAGGAGGTATTTTAACCCTGATATCAAGCAATTTGCGATGACAGCGTCGATCATGTCATTTTCTTCCAGGCACTATGATTTTCAAGTTACCTGTGGCCTGAGATTTGGAATGAGGTGCGCGTTTCTCTGAAATCTAAATCTAAGTGCCGATCATCCCAAATCTCAGGCCACTACCGACGGTTGGGGTCATTTGCCGGCATAGCGCCTTGCAGAAAACAACATGACCGACTCGCACAACCGGCAACTGGTAAACCCGATTGCGGATGTCACAGGAGCAATCTTGACCGACGACGTTTACAAAAAATACAAAATCATCCTGGCAAAAGAGCAATCCAGGGCCCGAACATTGGCGCTTTCCCTGATCAAACCGAAACCGCTGACCGTCTGGGAAATCATGATACCGGTCATCTTTATCCTCAATTATGTCAAGCTGAAGCATTCCAGGGAGATCTTTATCCAAAACCAGATGTTTACCAAGAAGATGGCGCTGGACGCCGCCCTGGACATGAACAAAAAAGACGTCCCCAAAGACACGGTTATGGCGCAAATCGATACCAGGACAAAAGAACTGGTGGCTTCGATACCCGGCGGAATTTAT
>JASFJF010000367.1:0-4613 GCA_050122255.1 Desulfobacterales bacterium | reverse complement strand
CGGGCAGCCACAAAGAGGTCCAGCCGGGGCCGCCGCCGTCTGCTGGAAGATGATTTTTCAAACCATTTAAATTTTTTAAAAGAAACCGACTATGTGTCCGCGTCGGGAGCCTTAACCGAAGACGGCCGCTGGGCCAGCCAATTGCGCGTGGACCAGCCCCTTTTAATTGCCGAAAGTTTCCGGCAGGACCTTTTGCCGCAAAGAGATCCACATCTTATGGCAGCCGTCATCGCCGCCTTCGTCAACGAGCGCGAATCCGATACAAAAATTCCTAAAAAAAAGATCCCAGCTGAGCTCCTGGGTGCTTTCGACCGGTTGGTCAAAGGAATAAGGCCTTTTGTCTGGCAAATGCTCAAACGCGGTTTCGATGCGCGGACCCTGCACTTAAGACCGGTGGTTGCAATTTATGCCTGGGCGTATGGAAAGCCCTGGGAACAAGTGCGCGTCCTGGCCGAGATGGAGGATGGAGATCTGGTGATGCTCATCCTTAGAACCGCAGATAATCTTCGCCATATCCGCGGCCTCAGAAAGGCATTCCCGCAAGCTGCTCAAGCGGCCCATGAGGCCATTGAGCTCATATTGCGTGAGCCAGTCGTTTATAATCTTTAGGTTTAGGGTTCCCTCCTTCACCAGAGGCTAAGGGAGACAACGCGTTTCAAAGGTTTGTTGGATTCGTTATATTTGTTTCATTGGTTGAATTCGTTGGCTTAAGCCGAACCAATTGAACGAATTAAACCAATTAGACGGGTATAACTTCTGCTATCTGAATTAAACCTAAAACCTAAAAAGTGAGCCCTGCGGGCTCACTTTTTAGAGATAATGCCCTGAATTTTTTCGGACAGCTGATTGATGTTGAATGGTTTTTGTATGAATCCATCACAGCCACGCTCCATTATTTTTGCGGCCTGGCCGTTGATGCTGTACCCGCTGGACAGTAACACTTTAACATGGGTATTGATTTCTTTGAGCCGATCATAGGTCTCGCTACCGCTCATGCCGGGCATAATCAGGTCCATGATGACCAGATCAATTCGGGTGGACTTCTGGCGATAGATCTCGACGGCTGCCTTCCCGCTTCTGGCGGTCAGCACATCATAGCCCAACTCCTGCAGCAGCTCCTGACCCACGTCAATTATCATTTTTTCATCATCGATCAATAGAATCGTGCCATTGCCGGTGACAACGGTCGGCGTTACCGTCCTAACCTCTGGCTGGACCGCTTTGGCTGAAGCCGGCAAATAAATGCTAAATGTCGTGCCCTGACCGGTGTCACTGGAGACGTTGATGTAACCACCATGGTTTTTAATAATACCGTAAACAGAAGCCAGCCCCAGGCCGGTCCCCCGGCCCATTTCTTTGGTGGTGAAAAAGGGCTCAAATATCCGCGCCTGCGTCTGTTGGTCGATGCCGCTACCGGTGTCGGTCACGCTTATCTTGATGTAGTTTCCGGCTTCGACCTGATACGATTGGCTATTGATAAAATCAGCGCCCAGAACGATATTCTCAGTTTTGAGGCTAAGGCTGCCGCCATCCGGCATGGCCTGCCAGGCATTGACATAAAGGTTTAAAAGGGCTTGTTCGATCTGCCCCCGATCAACCTCAACGGTCCAAATTTCAGGGACCAGATCCATTTGAATGCGAATTTCCTTTTTGGTGCGGCCAAACATGCCTGCTGATTTCTCGATAACATCGTTGATGTCGGTGGTAATCGCGTGGTATTTGCCCCGGCGGGCAAACCCCAATAGCTGTCGCGTTAATTCCGTGCCATTTTCGACATAGGTTTCGATATTTTTGATCTTTTCGTAGCTGGGATGACCAGCATCGGTTTTTATGGCCATCAAGGATGCATTACCCTGAATTCCCATCAAGATATTATTAAAGTCATGGGCAATGCCTCCGGCCAGCGTGCCAATGGATTCCATTTTTTGGGCCTGCTGGACTTGAACTTCAAGTTTCTTTTTTTCGGCTTCTGCCTCTTTGCGATTGGAGACGTCCCGCAAAACACCCCGAAATCCCATGGGGGCGCCGCCGGTGTCACGCAATAAAGATGCTGTCAGCTCCAGCGCAATTTCCCGGCCATCTTTATCAATCGCATCATAGTCGGTTACCCGGATGGGATCGCCTGATTTTTTGACCTGGTCATAGGTCTCATCCATTTTACGAATGGTAGCGGCTGAGGTGAACTTGCGGATATTTTTACCTTCCAGGTCGCTGCGCTCATAATCCAGGATTTTACACAACGGATCGTTAAAAAAAGTCAGGTTGCCATCCAGGTCAATTTCAAAGTAACCCTCCTCCAGACCTTCAACGATCGACCGATATTTGGCTTCGCTTTCCATCAGGGCTTTATCGGCCAGGCGACGCTTGTTGAGGGTGTGCTGGAAGTGGGACGTGAACACGGCAAAAAGACACAGCACCAGCAAACGGGTGAAGACCTCAAATCTGTTCGGCCCCAAAAGATGCTGAATGAAGTTAGCCTCGGGTTCTAAGAAAAAATACATAAAGGATTCACACACCCAGTATAGAGCCGCCAGGGCAATTCCAGCGGCTACCATTGAATCCATAAAAGAGCCATGCTTTTTCGATTTGCTTTTCACGACGTCATACTCTTATAAAAATTTCAAGGTTGAAGGGCTCAGGATCCTGGCTTCCGGCTATTTTTCCTGGTTTCAGTGTTCAGGTGTCAGGGCATTTTAAGTCACATCGGAACCTGCATATTTCTAAACCTTATTCATGAGCCAAGCCATAAAGGCCAATCAGAGCATCCGTTTGCTGACACCTGAAACCTGACACCTGGCACCCAGTTATTAGGTAACACACAACCTTGAACCCTGAACCTTTAAATCATGTAACCTATCAATTTTACATTGATATGCCATCGACTGTCAAATGAAATACTTACGGATTCGTGTATGTCCCTTAAAACCAACGACTTATTTGAGCCATTTTAGCGCTGTCCTGATGCTGCGTTTTCCTATATGAATTGCATTTCCATCAAATTTTCGATAAGCTATTATCAGTACGTTTTAATAGATATATCAATGCTTTTCCCTCTCCTGGAGAAGAAACATGCGATCGATCAAAACGGTTTTGGCCATTTTGGGAACTGCGCTATTATTGATGCATTCAGCTGCTCGGGCGCAGGATGAAGACTGGCATGACAGGGGCCTCAGGTTGCTCGGCGAGCAGCAATACGATGAAGCCATTAAAGCATTTTCGACTGCTATTGAGATCATACCGCTCGACTATCAGTCTTATAATTACCGCGGCGTCGCCCGGGCGTTGCAGGGGGATTTCGACCGGGCCATTGCCGATTACAGCAAAGCCATAGAAATCCGGCCGCGTAACGCGAAAGCCTTTAACAATCGCGGGTTTGCACACACTCAGACCGGCAATTTAAAAGCAGCGCTGCACGACTATACCCGCGCCCTTGAAATTAATCCCTTTTTTGTTGATGCCTATAACAACAAGGCCTGGATATTGGCCACCAGCTCCGATCGACGTATTCGCGATGGCGAGCAAGCCGTCAGCCTTGCAACAAAGGCGGTTGAACTTAAATCGGACATCAGCTCTGTGGATACCCTGGCAGCCGCCCATGCCGCCACGGGCAACTTTAAAACGGCTGTAGATCTTCAGACAAAAGCCATTCAACAACTGATGCTGGAAAATAAGACCGCCGAAGTGCCTAAATACATGAGGCACCTGAGGCACTATCGGTCCCGCCAGGCCCTGCTGATTGATTATTCGGTCAGGCCCCAAAAAGCTGTCGCCCAGACAACCCCAAAGACTTCGCTGAAGGCGCGTACTAAAAAAGCGCTGGCAGCAACAGATCAGAAGGCAAACATGACAGCTGCGTCAAACCTACCAAAGCCTGATGCTGTCAAATCCTTACCGTACACCATTCAGGTCAGCTCCTTTCGGAAACTGCAAAAATCTACGCAGGTGGCCCGGAAATTAAACACCAAAGGCGATCCTGCTTTTATCAGTCCGGTGGATATTGGCGGTAAGGGAAAATGGTACCGGGTTTACATCGGCAACTACAAGACCCTGGCAGAGGCCAAAACCGCAGCAAATGATCTAAAGCGCCGCAAGTTTCGCTATGTTAATGTTACCCGCAAACCGTATGCAGTTCAGATCGGTGAACCGATCCCGCAGAGCAGGGCGCGCGAGCTACAATCTCAGCTGCAGGCCAAGGGGTATTTTAGTTACCTTCTACTAGGTAGTAAAGACCCCGACCGGATACGGGTTTTGATCGGCGCATTTGAGGACAAGAAAGCCGCCACAGGCCTTGTGCGTCAGCTGAGTGCAGACGGCTTCAACCCCACGATCGCCCTGAGATAGCAGCGGTGTTACGAGCAATGAAGACCAGAACAGCCTTTTCTACTTTCATTGTCCGATACGAAAACCTGTTTTTGTTATGCCTGGCGCTGCTGGCTATCCTGGTTTATGCCCATACCCTCAACAATCCGTTTATCTTTGACGACAAACCCAATATCGTCTCAAATCCGCATATCCGCATTTCAGACCTATCCCTTGAGCGCCTGTCTGATGCGGCTTTTAAAAGCCCGGCACCGCAGCGGCCGCTGCCCAACATCAGCTTTGCGCTGAACTAC
>JASFJF010000366.1:0-4615 GCA_050122255.1 Desulfobacterales bacterium | reverse complement strand
ATAACAGGCAAATACCTGGATTTCGCCAAAAAACTGCTGCACGATTCGTCGTTTGCCGACAGTGTTGCCAATCTATAAGCGCGCATGCAACAAAAGCCATGCCCATCTTTGAGAAAATCACCGGCAGTGCCATCACCGCATTAATCGACACCCTGATCCAGCATAAAACCCTGCTCAAACTGACCCTCATGGATACCGAATATGCAAACCTGACTCGGATTCTCAGAATGGCGGATAGTAAAGGGTCTCCCCACTTGGTTATCGACATCCCGGAGGGATTTGAAAAAGCCGCTGCTGGTTCGGACGACTGGCGAATATACTTTGAATTCAGCGGCCCCGATCAAATCAAATATGCCTTTACTACCGTGGGCGGCAAGATAGTGCATAATTGTCTCCAGCTGAAAATACCTCAAGCGTTAGAGCGCCGGCAGCGAAGAGAACTTTTTCGCATCAATGCACCCGAAGGCACGCGTATCCTCTTTTCAAAAGATGGGAATCAAATAGCCTTGGAGGTCATCAATATCAGTATCGGTGGCTCCCTGGCCGCATGGGTTCAGGGCCGCACCAGTGGGCTTGACAATTCATCGCTTGCAGTCGCCCAGCGCTTAGAGGACATCGTTCTGGTTTTTCCAGCCGAGATCACACAGCAACCGATACGAATCGAAGCCCTTGAGATAAAGCGAATCGAACACAAATCACAACAAAACCGTCATGAGTTGGGTCTCGAGTTCCGCAAGATCAGCAATAGCGAAAAACGGCGCTTGACCGATCTGATTTATGAATTGCAAAGGCAGTACCTGCGTCATCGGCTTCCGTTAGCGCCTTGACGAGTGCCTTAAATTGAAAACAACTCAATTGGTTTGAAATAGGGCATTTGAGGGCCGAAAAATGAATGCTTCGTCAGCGCTGTGATATCAATAGACCGGGATGTAATCACCCCTGTTAAACTTCATAACCTCGAGAGACGTGGTAATCAGAGTGCGATGGACGATATCCTTGAGGTCATCTTCGTCGGGCATCGTATCCAGCACTGCTGACAGCTGCTCTTTTTCTTTGGCAATCATATTTAAGAGCGGTTCAATCTGTCGCAGGGAGACCTTCGGATCTGCCAGCTGGTCTCGATATTGTTCAAGGAGATTTAGCAGATTATCGAGGCGCTCGAAAGCTGTATCTCTGACCGAGGGCGAGCGCGGTATGAAACGAATCGCCCCAGACGGATTTGTGTGGGTCGCAGTTTGAACGGGTGCCTGGGTCTCTTGGGAGCGTTGTACAGACGCTTTGAGAATATCTTTAAACTCGCAATCCGTGGTAGCTTCTTTTGGGGTTGCTTTATCTGTTAAAACACTGCGGCCAATGTCGTTACTGCCGTCAATTTTCATGATTTAAATCCTTGTCTGTCTGTAATGTTAAAATCTTAAATCAACCGGTACAGACCGTAAAACGGTTAGAGGATTGGTTTGAACTAAAATCACTGCAAAAAACATGCAAAGAAATTTATAAGATTCATAATTTTTTAAATATAGGTATTTATTCAAAATATATATAAATGTGGCCTGGCTGCTTTTGACATCAGCCCCTAGACGCGGCAATATTTGCCGGTTGATGCGTTTTTAAGACTATTTTGGGGCTTTCCGGAAATCAACTCAATTTGCTCAATGCATGCCAAGATAGGGTATTTAATCAAGCGAGTGATGATTGCGGTCAGGCGCTGCCATTACCAGTAAAGCGCCTTGCGGTTCTTTTAAGGCAGAGACGGAACATTTGATTTTCATCCCGCCAGTGCTTTGGTTCTTAATGTAGATCCAACAATCGGATTGGGTCCCCGGCATTTCCAGGGCCTTGCGCTTGACAAACGAAATAACGTGTTCCAGAGAGCGGCGGTGGACGATCCTTTCGATGCCCATGCCAACCAACTGCCGGGCACGCTTTTGACAAAGGTCTGCCATTTCAGGGTTCGCGGCCCAAAAATACAGATCTTTGACAATCGCCGCCGGTATACCAAACTGATAAATAAACTGAATCCGCGGAAAAAAGGCTTCTCGATAATAGCTGCAGTTTTCGCATTCCTTTACACAATTGAGATTACCATTGCTGCGGGCGCTAAAGCAGACGCCAAGCTTGTTTTTGAATACAATGCACTGTTTGCAATTGGTGCCGTGGCAATGATCCCGGTGGTAGGCCCAGCAATTTTGAAAGGCTTTAAAAACGGGTCGGTTCAAATTTTCTTTTTCCAGCTGGGCAGGAATTTGCTGTCCGTTGAACTTAAGAAAATAAAGCAAATTCTGAATTGGTATTTCATATTTTTTCCCGCGGCGATTGGCGGCAAGCTTTTTGGACCGAATCCAGTATCCGACAGTTGTGCGCCCGACGGCGCACAGGTCGGCTGCCTCGGCAACTGAGAGGGATTTTTGGCATTCTTGCATTCCGTTGTTTAACTCCTTGGTAATAAGAATCTATTATGGTATCGGAATTTTGTCACAAAACTTGACCCCTAAAAAACGGAGCTGCCAATTGATGTGGCAGCTATTGACGGTTAAGAAACAAGGCAACAGCAAAAAAATTCGCAAAATGCAAAATTTTTGATTGCAATTTGCAAATGGAAAATATCTTGCGAATTTGGCCTAAATTGACAAAAAATATGCCGCTGCTGCCAGCGCTCTACAACTTTCAACGGATCTAATTTTACAAATAACTATAAATAAATTAGATATATATGGGCGTCGTGCGGATCCATCGGCAGCATTAAATGGTCTAAAATTTTTGCCTAGTGGTCAGATATTTGACCGAAAATCGTGCGCTTGTCAAAATCATGTACACCTGTCACAAATTCAAGCGCTTTTGAAGAATTCAGGCGTACATGTTTTAAAATATTGTATATATTGCATATTTTTTATTTGAAGCCGGGCCGAAACGCAGTCGCCAAATCGGTATTTACATATATTAAAATGGCACAGTAGTTGCATAGATATATGGCAAATATGGAATGAAGTTTCCTCCTTTCCTTCATTCCCACCTCCGACGAACCCTGTTAGGCACCCCCCCCTAACAGGGTTTTTTCGTGAGTCGACAAGATTTTGGCAAAAGATGTCAAGGCATTGTCAGAAATGCTAAGCGTATCAGTGGATTTCATGTTTTGCGAACCATTTTAGCAGTTTACCAAACAGGATCTGGCGGGTTCTGCCGTCCTCAGCAGTCCATGGCCATTTATTTGGCATGCCTATTGCTGTGATGTTTAAGAGGTTTTAGATCATCTCAAACCGGCTGAATCATTGGTATTGTATCACCTGAATCTTGCATGGAGGAAATTGAATGACAAATGAGGAAGCCATCGAAAGAATCGAATCCAAAATCAACAAACTTCCGCTCGTCGATACCGAAGTTGTTGATATCATCACCTTGCTTAACAGCCCGACCAGTAATTTTGATCAGATTGTTGAAAAATTATCGCCGAGCCTGGCAACCCGCTTTCTAAACATTGCCAATTCCGCCCATTACGGTGGCCGCGAAGTCCGCTCCATCAATTACGCCGTCAAACTGCTCGGCTACGGAAAAATGAAAGATATTTTGATCACCTCCATCTTAATGGATCATTTTACCCGCCGCCTGAAACAATTTGATTTTGACAAATTTCTGAAACAGGCCCAGGTCTGCGCGGCGGTTGCTAAAGTGTTGGGCGAAATACTCAACTTCAACCAGCTGGATGATCTTTTCACGGTAGCAACGCTGCAAAATATCGGAAAACTGGTCATTGCCGTCTATTTCAAAGCGGAGCACGAGCAAATCATAGCGATTAAAAAATTGCAGGATCTACCATCGTGTGAAGCCGAAAAAAAGCTTTTGGGAATAAGCCATGCCGAAATCGGCGCAGTTGTATTAAAACGGTTTAACGTGCCCAAGGAAATTTGTGATGCCGTGCGATTTCATGACAGGCGAGATACCATCGTGCCACACCAGAGCGACAACTATCTGCAACATATCGCTCGCGAGGCCACAACCATTGTCGGTCAATTTTCTCTGCCGCAAGATATCGCCCCGATGGATCTGTACCACATGCTTCGGGTCACAATCGAAGAAGGCAAAAAAAATTACCGTGAACAAATTCAAACCCAATTGCGATCAAGCGGATACCTGCAAATCTTCCCCTCCTTGCTCAAACAGGCTTCAGATCTGGTTATCCAGGACTTAAAGGCCCATTTGCGCACGCGCCCATCAGCTCCACTTGAAGCCAGCCACAAACACCTGAATTGATCTGATTACGTTCGGTTGACTGTAAGCGGGTAGCTACAGACGGGGTTTAGCGCACTGTACGGGTTCTTTGAGAGGCTTGAATCTTCCGATTTTTCTTGGCACAAAATAGCAGACAATCTTTGCCCTTCATGACCTGGCGGACTTCATGAATCGGTGAACGTCGGCTCTTGAATCTCATTCCGTGACAACCGTGCGGAAAGTTCGGATCCCAGGTGACGTAGTAAAAGATACATTGGTGACAGGAAATGGACATGGGGATCAATTTCGGATTGTAGATAGCCGGTTTCGAATTTTAATTGTGCGCTTTATCTTATATTTCATTCTACAATCTGCAATCGAAGTCGTTAATCTCCGTCCCGCAAATCGA
>JASFJF010000365.1:0-4654 GCA_050122255.1 Desulfobacterales bacterium | reverse complement strand
TAAAACTTCGTTGCAAGGTCCTGTTGAAGGGGCTGGTGCCAGCATCAGCAAAGACGTGTATATTTGGAAAATACCTCAACTGAATATTTACTGGACATCTTAAAAGGTGTAAGCCAAAGGCAGGGTCAATCTTACCAGCCCTTGCCTTTTTTACGATCGCCCTAGCGATCTCGTAGCATCTGGTTTAAAAAATCCAAAATGGTGTTGACCGTTAATTCGCCGAGTTGCATATCTGCTGTTGCCTCACAGAATTTGTTCATTGCCACCGAATTACAACGATGTGTATTTTTTTTCGAATTGCTGCGGTGATAATCAAGCCAGATATTTGATGCTTTCGATACTTTCACAGCTTACCTGCTTTGCGGTAAAAAGGTTTGACATGGGCAGAATGCCTGGGATAATTTTATGGTATCAATTCCTTATAAAGAGTTAAGCCCTATTTATATCGCCGCTTTCAATTACAGTAATCTTTTTTCTTTTTGTTTGGCGTTAGCGGTAGTCGCATATGTCTATTATTCAGCAACAATTAATGCAGAGGAAAAGCTTCAGATAGAGCACAAAAAGACAAGTGCTGCTCTGATCGAACGGAACCACGCGTTTATGCTCTTAAACCAAGAGCTTGCTGAGGCAGCTCAATATGTCAAAACAATTCTACCGCCGCCCATTACCGAAGGTATAATTCGCACAGACTGGCGCTTTGTGCCCTCGACATCATTGGGCGGTGATGCTTTTGGTTACCATTGGGTGGACGATTATCACTTTGCCATCTATCTGATTGACGTCAGTGATCATGGTGTTGGTGCGGCATTGCTGTCAGTTTCAGTCATGGATGTGTTGCCCTCTCAGTCTTTGCCCGATACAGATTTCAAAGCTCCTGAACAAGTATTAAGGGCATTGAACATTGCATTTCCTGGCGAGGAAAATAACGATATGTTTTTTACGATATGGTATGGCGTCTATAAAATCGATACTCGCAAGCTAATTTACGCCAGTGGAGGTCATCCTCCAGCTCTTTTATTAGATCGAAACTCTTCAGGTGTTTCTATGGTGACACCACTTAGAACACCAAACTATGTGATAGGGGGTATGGCAGAAATAACATATGAGAAAAGAGAATGTGTGGTTGGCAAAAACAATATGCTGTATATTTTTTCCGATGGCGGTTATGAAGTTGAAAAAATGGATGGGTCGATGTGGAGATTTCAAGAATTTGCAGATTTTATGAACAGAAATAAAAATGACGGCCAGTCAATTTTAGATCGTTTATATAGCCATGCAAGAAATTTGGGAAAGTCAGGGAAATTTGAGGATGATTTTACAATAATAGAAGTTGCATTCGGCTAAAACAAGAAGCCTTATGGTCAATTGTTTTCGAAGCTTTCGCAAGTTTAGGGAATGCGGTTAGACACCGGATTCGGAAATGAGATAGGCTGTATATATCCATAATGTATTAGCTATGAGAGGGGGCAAAATGAGGGCATCTAATTTTAAAGCAAGGATTGGATGGATTCTGTGTCTTGTTTCAGCAGCAGTGCTGTGCAGCGAATTATCTGCGCATGCGCTTATGGGAGATAAAATTAATGCATATACCGCAGATCAGGTCATGATCGACCCTGATGGCAAGGTTGAGCATGAAGGCAAGATATACATGACGCCGGAAAAAATGCGAATGGATGGCATGGCTCCGACAGGAGATGGAAATATTATTTTGATTTTTCGAAGAGATAAAAACATCGGATGGACCTTGAATCCCGAAAAAAAACTCTATATGGAAAGACCTCTCGATGAAGAAGAGATGGAAGAAAGCACAAAGCAATTCCGTGATTCGAGAAACGAAAAGGTTCTGGGAAAGGAAACTGTCAATGGGTTTAAGTGTACAAAAAAAGAGGTCGAAACCACCATAAAGGGCATTTACGGGTTTAAAAAAACTGTAAAAACCATTGTCTGGATGTCAAATAAAGTGGACATGCCCATTCGCACAAAGTCTGAAGACGGATCGATGACCGAACTCAGAAATCTCAAGGAGGGGACCCCTGCGAGTAAATATTTTGAAATTCCCAAAGGGTATAAAAAAGTCGCCAACGTGATGGAATTAATGGATATGGACATGTCAGAGCTTGAAGAAAAGCCTCCAGAACCTGCCGGCAAAGATGAGCCATCCGACTCCCGGCTGCCTTTTAAACTGCCCAAGAAGATTAAGGATCTGTTGGGAGATTAAAAAAATAGGGGGGCGCAATAAAAAGGGTTCAAAGGTTTAAAGGTTCGGGGCTTCGCTTTACAAGCTACAGCCCCACAAGCAGGGTATTTGGAATCGTCACTGATTCCCAATACGCCGATTCGGATTCCAAAAGAAATCGATACTTGAGAGGGTCGATTTCAAAGATGCAAAAATGTGTTGAGCCAATGAATCAGATGAAGGTTGATTTGCTAAGATAAAGGAGGCGTCATGGTGTCGCGTAATCTTGGGCCATCAGGGATTTTAGTATCGGCCATTGGACTTGGATGTATGGGACTTTCCGAGTTTTACGGAGAACCCACGCAAGAGTCAGAGGCCATTAATCTACTCCGCCGGGCCATAGATCTTGGTATTACTCATTTTGATACGGCGGAAATCTACGGCCAAGGACACAATGAGCAATTACTGGGTAAGGCTTTTGCCGGACGTTGGGGCCAAATTGTTCTGGCGACCAAGTTTGGTCCCCAACGGGACCCGGCCACGGGCGCCTTCCTGGGCGTAGACGGCTCTCCGGCCAATGTCCGCAACTCCTGTGAAAGGAGTCTTAAGCGTCTGGGTAGCGAAAAGATTGACCTGTATTATCTCCACCGTGTTGATCCGGCCACGCCGATCGAGGATACAGTGGGTGAGATGGCGAAGTTAGTTCAAGAGGGCAAGATCAGGGCTGTTGGCCTGTCAGAGGCTTCAGCCAAGACGATTAAGCGGGCACATGCTGTTCATCCCATCGCCGCCCTTCAGACTGAGTACTCGATATTCAGCCGTGATATTGAGAAGGACATACTCCCCACCTGTGTGGAGCTTGGCATCAGCTTGGTAGCCTACTCGCCATTAGGCAGGGGAATGCTGACCGGCCGCTACTCCTCAACCAGCGATCGGCCCACCAGCGAGACTGATTTCCGGGCCCAGATGCAGCCCCGGTTTCAGCCGGGAAATATCGAGTCTAACCTCAAACTGGTGGAGGCGATCAAGGAGATAGCTGCTCAAAAGGAATGCGTGGCCGCGCAAGTTGCTTTGGCCTGGGTGTTGGGCCAAGGAGATCATGTTGTCGCCATTCCGGGCACGACCAAGCTCGCCAATCTGCAGACCAACCTGGGGGCACTTGACTGTCGCCTCACAGAGGAGAATCGAGCTACGCTCAATGAATTGGCAGATCAGGTGCTCGGGGATCGATACTCGCCTGAAGGGATGGCGGCAGTTAACCATTAACAGTTGCGGACCCTGACTCCCAGCCTGTGGGCAATAGCTTTTCTCCTGTATCTGCGAAACGCCAGTTGGATACGTCTGATATTATCTCGCCACCAAGAACACGAGGATCACCAAGGAAAATACCTAAAGTTTTTTTTAAATTTGACGAAATTCTTATCGACTCATCAGGTCTTTGTACAATCTACATTATGAAAATGAATTTTTAAAGGAGAGATATGTGACTTCCAAAACGTTCAAAAATACCATACGGTATACAGCCGTCATAATTTTGTTATTTTCATTTGTTGGAATTGATTTTGCCAAAAGTAGCGACTCAATTAGAGTCGCTAAAGAATCTGAAAGGCAAGGTGGTAAAATCAAAGGTCAATATAAACACCAAAGAGGTCCTGCCGCTCACGCACCGGCTCATGGATATAGAGCTAAATACAAATATCATTACTACCCTCGTTGTAAAGTTTATTATGATACTGCAAAAGGGGTATATTTTTACTTGAAAGGTCCAACTTGGGAAGTCGGCATAACTTTACCCAGTCACTTACAAAAAGATCTAAGGAAATTTGTCAGCTTGGAACTTGATACCGACAAGCCCTATTTATATAATGAGGAACACAATGAGAGATACGCTTCAAAAAAACCGAACTCAGAAAAAAAGCAGAGGAATTTTTTCACAAAACTATGGGTTCTGTTGTTTGCGAAATAATTTGAGATATATTTTAATGCAAACTATTTATATTTACTGAAATCAACCCCGCGCTCGCTTGCTCTTTTTTCATACCAATCCATTTCGTTTTTGGGTGGAGGTACGATTTCCTCTGGCTGTTTCCGTAAAAGTGAAATAGCTTCCGATGGACAGGTTGAAACACAAAGCCCACAGCCAATACATTTTTCACGGATTACTTCGTTAAAACCGTCTCTCTCTTCAATAGCGTTTACTTGACACCGCTCATCCTTGCAAGTTCCGCAAGCATCGCACTCATCAGGATTAATTTGTGCAAAATAGTATGAATTGATCACATCAGATGCATTTATTCCCAATTCATTAATTGATCTTAAGACGCCACAACAACAACCGCAGCAATTGCAAATAAAATAATGACCGCTTTCGACATTCCAAGTTAAATGAACTAAGGCGGCTTGCTCGGCCTTATTAAGTATTGCATAGGCGTCGTTTTTTGAAATGGCACGGTAGCGGTCTGAATTGTCGAAAACACC
>JASFJF010000364.1:0-4672 GCA_050122255.1 Desulfobacterales bacterium | reverse complement strand
TGCTGAGACGCCGCTTCCACAAAAAGTGCTGTTCTACAAACAGCTCCTGTGGTTTTCTGTTGGGCTAACGGCCATGGTGACCGCTTTTTTGTTTAATTATAAAATGTTGGATCGCTGGGCCCAGCCGATTTACTTTGCCTGCATTGCGTTGCTGCTGGCGGTCTTATTCTTCGGTAAATATGTCGGTGGATCGCGCCGCTGGTTGATCATGGGACCCGTATCGCTGCAACCCTCTGAACTGGTAAAAATTGCCGTCATCATTGCGTTGGCGCGCTATTTTTCCAGGGATGCCAAAGCAGGCGGATACACATTGAGGGAATTGGTGCGCCCTCTAATGATTATCATGCTGCCGGTCTTACTTATCGGTATGCAGCCGGACCTGGGCACAGCGGGCCTGGTAGTACTCATCGCCGGTTTCATCACAGTTTTTGTTAAAATTGAAAGACGCTCATTTATATACCTGATTGTTTCCGGAGCCATAACGGTGCCGCTCATATGGTTTTTTTTAAAGGACTATCAAAAACAGCGGATTCTCACCTTTTTGGATCCGGATCGAGATCCGCTGGGCGCCGGCTATCATATTATTCAATCAAAAATTGCGATTGGTTCCGGAATGCTCAGCGGTAAAGGATACTTAAAAGGAACCCAGAACGCCCTTTCATTTTTACCCGAGGAGCACACCGATTTTATATTCTCAGTTTTAGCTGAGGAGTGGGGATTTCTGGGATCGGTTGCCCTGATTCTGCTATTTTTAATTTTGATCATTTGGGGGTTGAACGTAGCGCACGCCTGTCGCGAGCCCTTCGGGACAATTTTAGCTGTTGGCGTCACCGCGATGATTTTCTGGCAGGCCCTAATCAATATCGGAATGTCCATGGGGCTATTGCCGGTGGTCGGGGTGCCGCTGCCTTTTGTCAGCTATGGAGGGTCCTCGGTTTTAACCACCGCTATCAGTATCGGCCTACTGCTCAATGTCAGTATGCGGCGGTTTATGCTCGACTGAAGGTGCTACGAGGATCCGAAAAAAGGCGCGGCTCCCGGCTTGGCCCCCAAAAGCGCCTGCCGGCAGTCAATGGTATGCGACCCTTTCTTCAAGACAGGATTGCGGCCAGGCATTGTGACTGGGCGGCACAGACAACCGATCAAAGATGACACAAAGTTCGGATTCATTCCGGCGGGCGTCTCAACGGCAACTGCGTCCTGAAAACCGAATCGGGCACCCTCAAAAAGCCGGAAGCGACCCTGTAAATTCACCCCGTTTCAAAGCCATCCACAGGCAACTAAAATTTGCAAAAAATCCTTTGACAACTGCTTGGGCTGGATGTTATAGACCGCCGAGCCAAACCATCCGTTTTTAATTAATCAAAATAATTCGCCCAGTTGTACAAAAATTTGTCGACGGAGGATGACTAAATGAAGTTTTTCGGCCGTAACCGCAAATTTTCTACAATCGTTCCGGCAATCGCGATCAACATGGTGTTGTTGGCGGCTTCATTGGCCCTGGGATCGTCGGAAGAGTCTGGTGGTGGCGGTGTTACCGTCATGCCGGATTGGACCGTTTTCATTCAGATCATCAATTTTCTCCTCATTCTGTGGATCTTAAACCGCATCTTATATCGTCCGATTCGCAATATTCTGCGTCAGCGGAAAGAAAAAATGGACGGCCTTGAGCTCAGCATTCAAACTTTCAGTGATGACGCCGAGGAAAAAGACAAGGCTTTTGCGGCCGGCATCAAAGAAGCCCGGACCAGAGGTTTGAATGAAAAAGAAGCCTTGTTGCAGGATGCCGCTGAAGAAGAAAAAAAGATCCTCGCCAAGGTCAATGAAAAAGCCCAAGCGGAATTGGCAGATATCCGCCGGAAGATTTCACAGGAGGCCCAAACTGCCAAAGCTGCCTTGCAGACCAAAGTGGAAGAATTTGCAGGTGATATATGCCAAAAAATATTAGGGAGGACGGTTCAATGAAATTTTTTGATTCATGCCGATCCATTGGTCTCAAAGTCCCCCATGGGATATTCATGGGAGTTGTGCTTGTGATTCTGTGCCTGGCCGTCGGAACTGCATTGGCGGCAACCGGCGAAGGGAGCGGCGGAAAAGGCTGGGTCGCCACTGATACGTATCGGGTTATGAATTTTGTTGTGTTGCTTGCTGCCCTCATATTCCTTTTGCGCAAACCGCTGTCTCAGGCCTTAAGTTCGCGCATAAAAACCATCAAAGAACAGTTGGAGAGTTTAGAGACGCAAAAAACCGAAGCCGAAAAAAAACTGGCGCAATATAATGAAAAATTATCCCAGCTGGAGAGCGAAGCTGAAAAGATTGTCCAGGGCTATATCCAGCAGGGCCAAGAGGCCAAGACTAAAATTTTAAAAGAAGCAGAGGCAACTGCCGAAAAACTGCAACTCCAGGCAAAACGAAATATCGAGCATGAGTTTAGCAAGGCCAGACAGGAGCTGCAGCGGGAAGTCGTTGAAAAATCGCTGATCCAGGCCGAAGAAATGCTGAAAAAGACCATTACGGACAAGGATCAGGATAAACTCGTAAACGAATATTTAGATAAGGTGGTGGCATAATGAAAAATCTGGCTGTCGCCCGGCGTTACGCAAAGGCCCTTTTGCTGATCAGCAAAGAAGATGGTCAAACCGATTCTTACCAAAAGGAACTCACTGGGTTTGCCGAACTAATGGAAAAGGATGAGGCGCTGAATCAAGCGGTTACAAACCCCCTTTATGAGGCCTCTGTGCGCCGCAATGTCTTGCAGTCGGTCATAGATAAACTGGGCATCTCCGACACCATGAAGTCTTTCCTGCTTTTGCTTTTTGACAAAGGCAGAATCGGATTTGTCAGCGCAATCGACGATTTTTACAAAAAGCTTGCCGATGAACTCAGCGGTATTGGCCGTGCCAGTGTGATATCGGCCACCGATCTTTCTGAGGAGACAGTAGAACGGATTCGGGCAGCCCTATCCAAAAAAACCAATATGGATATTGTATTGCAAGTTGAAAAAGACCCCGGGTTGATCGGTGGCATTGTTACCAAAATCGGGGATCTTGTCTGGGATGGCAGTATCAAGACGCAATTATCGAATTTGAAAGAAACTTTAAAAAGGGGTGAGGGTGTCTAATGGAATTAAAAGCTGAAGAGATAAGTCAGATCATCAAAGAACAAATTACGGATTATGACAAAAAAGTTGAGCTCAGCGAGACCGGTACGGTGTTATCAGTGGGCGATGGCATTGCCAGAATTTACGGGCTTGAAAACGCCATGGCGTTGGAGCTGGTGGAATTTCCGGGTGCGATCCTCGGGCTGGTTCTCAACCTTGAGGAGGATAATGTGGGTGTCGCCATTATGGGGGAGGACATCCACATAAAAGAAGGCGATATCGTCAAACGTACCGGCCGTATTGCCCAGGTGCCGGTGGGTGAAGCCGTGCTGGGCCGGGTAGTATCGGCTGTGGGAGAACCATTAGACGGCAAAGGCCCGATTGATGCCAAAGAGACCCGTCGGGTGGAGATGGTGGCGCCCGGTGTTATTGCCAGAAAGAGCGTGCATGAACCCTGCTACACGGGCCTTAAAGCGGTCGATGCCATGACGCCGGTGGGAAGAGGACAGCGCGAACTGATCATCGGTGACCGCCAGATCGGCAAAACCGCCTGCGCCATTGATGCCATTCTGGCCCAGAAGGATACCGATGTGTACTGCATCTATGTGGCCTGTGGCCAGAAAAAATCCACGGTGGCCCAGGTCCACGCTGTGCTTGAAAAACATGGCGCCATGGAATACACCACCATTGTGGCGGCCTGTGCCAGCGATCCGGCCACGCTTCAGTACGTTGCTCCTTATGCGGGCTGTGCCATGGGTGAGTATTTCCGGGACAACAAGCAGCATGCCCTGATCATTTATGATGATCTTTCCAAACAGGCCGCTTCCTATCGCCAGGTGTCGTTGCTTTTGCGACGCCCACCGGGCCGTGAGGCTTTTCCGGGCGATATTTTTTACAACCACTCCCGGCTGCTCGAGCGGGCCGCCAAGCTCAATGATGAGCTGGGCGCCGGTTCCTTAACCGCCCTGCCGATCATCGAAACCCAGGCCGGTGATGTTTCCGCCTATATCCCGACCAACGTTATTTCGATTACCGACGGCCAGATCTACCTGGAGCCGGGACTGTTTTTTGCCGGTGTGCGACCGGCCATCAATGTCGGTCTTTCGGTATCCCGTGTCGGCGGCTCCGCACAGGTTAAGGCTATGAAACAGGTCGCCGGCACCCTACGGCTGGATCTGGCGCAATATCGCGAGCTGGAAGCGTTTGCAGCTTTCGGCAGCGATCTGGACAAGGCCACTCAGCGGCAGCTCACCCGCGGGGCCCGGCTGGTTGAAATCTTAAAGCAACCGCAATATCAACCCCTGCCGATGGAAAAACAGGTGACGATACTCTTTGCCGGCACCAAAGGTTATCTGGATGATTATCCGGTCGATGTATTGGCCAAATACGAAGCCGGTTTGTATCCGTTTATCGAAGACCGCTATCCGGCCATTTTTACAGAGCTGGCCGAAAAACAGGCAATCAGCGACGATCTTGAAAATCAAATGAAACAGGCTCTGGAAGCCTACGGTGAGGAGTTTAAAGATACGATCAAGTAGTTATTTGTTATTCGCTATCAGTTAAGAGGGCGCA
>JASFJF010000363.1:0-4685 GCA_050122255.1 Desulfobacterales bacterium | reverse complement strand
AAATCATATGGAAAACTGGATACCATTTGCCTAGGGTGAGTATATTGTTGATCAGGCGTTTCTGATTGCACCTGATGAGCGGGCGCTTGTTATTGAAAATGCGGTGATTGAAATTTTTGCCAGCGCCGAGGGCCGGCGCCATCTGAAAGGCAGTGGTCGCATTCAAAATATCCTGCTGGTGGAGCTGCTTGAAGACAGCGACGACCTGGATCTTATTCTGGATTTGGGAGATGAGTTTCAATACCGGCTCAAAAAACCGGAGCTTCAAGCCGGCAAGTTTTTTGCTTCGGATGCTAAATCTTCAATCCAATTCAAACCTTCAGAACCCTGGGAACAAATCCCTCCCGCTGAATTTGCCAAGTTGATCTCCCGAATCAATAGAATCGATTTATAGTCACCACGGATATATTGCAATCAGGAACGCTCCTTAATAGCCGCGTCTTGGATCAACGACATTCAATAGAGGTCGGCCTGCCTGGCTGCGCCTGTAGTTGTTGATGATTTGCGGCGCCACGGCTCTGGAAAAAGTGATGCTGGAGATATGAGGGGTTATTTTTATCCGGGGATGATCCCAGAAGGGATGCTTCGGCGGCAGGGGCTCTGTTTCGAATACGTCCAGACAGGCGCCAGCCAGCTGATCGGAATCCAGGGCTGCCAGTAGATCATTTTCAATCAGATGTGCCCCGCGGGCCACATTGATGACATAGGCGCCGGTAGGCAACTTCTTAAACGTTTTGCGGTTTAAGATGCCTTTTGTTTGCGGCGTCAGCGGCAGCATGCAAATCAGGATGCGGGTTTGAGATAAAAAATCGTCCAGGGCCTCTACGCCAGCAAAGCAGTCCACCCCTTTGATGATTTTGGGTGTTTTTCGCCAACCGTTAACCGGAAAACCCATAGCGCTTAGTTTGCCGGCGGCATCCTTGCCCAGCTGACCCAGGCCCATAATACCGATCCGCATATCAGCGGCCAGCAGCGGCATTCGGGGCTGCCATTTTTTTTGAGATTGATCGGTGCGGTAGTCATCATACTGGCGGCAGTAGCTGAGAACTGCTAAAATCACATATTCGCTCATCGATTGTGACATGGAATGTTCCACCACTCGCGTGATAGGTACACCGGCGGGCAGATTCGGATCGGACAGGAGGTGATCCACCCCGGCGCCCAGAGAAGCGATGCATTTTAGATGCTTGTAATTTTTAAGCTCGCCGGGCGGATGATGCCAGCTGAGGGCGAATTCAATATCATCCGCATTGCCGGTATGGGGCCAGATGCGAATGTCAATTCCCGGTTCCAACTGCCCGAGGTGTTTGACCCAGGAGGCTACTTTGGTGTCGGGTGCAATGATCATCAAGGCCATTTCCGGCTGTCCTTTCTTTGCATGCCGCCCCAACTTTTAGAAGTCGGCTCTTAAAATCAGCTACTGATTGCTGGCTGCTGGTTTCTGCAAAGGTACAGATGTCAGCCAGTTGTGTATTGTAGCACCATTGTAAAACAACCGAGGATGAGGACGAGTAGGAGGACGAGTACGATAGCGAGCATAAGATCTTCATCTTAGCTATTCTGGAAAAGATCGTCAAACCGCTTCCGGCTTTGCACCAGCGCCTGACGGTCTTCTGAAAATATTTCCAGCGTGGCCGTGTCGTCGTATCCGCTGCGTCTGATGGCCCGCACAATTTTTTTAAAATCGATGGCGCCGCGGCCCAACGGAAAATGATCGTCGCGTTGCCCCATATTATCACTGATGTGCAAATGACCGATGCGGTGGCCGAATTTTTCGATAAATTGCAGGGTGCGTCGATCGTTTATGACGCCGATGTTGGCATGACCGGTATCCAGCGTCAGCTTCAGATCCGGGAAACGCTGCAGGATGTCAATAAAATCCTCCGGCTCGACAAAGGCCCGGCAGCGGGGAAACATGTTTTCCAGGCACACGCAAAGCCCCAGTTTTTGCGCGTGCTCGATGATGGCCGCTAGGCTGTTGTTCGCATGCTCTAATGCGGTCTCAATGACGTAAACCCCTAATCCTCCGATGTGCCCGGGATGCAGGACAACCTTACGGGCCCCCAGCTCAACAGCAACTTCCAGCGAGTGAAACATCTCCTGCAGCGATGCTTGTCGAATGCTGTCGGTCAGGTCAGCTGTGGATACAAAGGTTGGCAAATGACAAATGATCGACATGCCGTGGGAATGAAGGTCATTGACGATTGTTTGCATCTGTTGCCGCAGGGTCGTGTAATGTGCCTGAGGCGGGTCCATCGTCAATTCCAGATAATCAAATCCCAGAGTGCCGAGTTCGGCCAACTCCTTCCAAACCGGCTTGATCGGAAAGTTCATTGCGCCGTATTGCATGGCTGCCTGTCTCCTGTTGGGACGACGGTTGAAGATGGCCCCCGTAGACCAGCGACGGATCACGGGCATCCGAAGGGTGAAAATTAATGATATGAAATAATTCTGATCCCTTATACCTTGTTGATATTTTGATCAGTTTTATGATTTGTTCAGCTGACTGTAATTTAATGGTATCTCAACTTTTCAGTAATTTTCCTGCAAGATTCAGGTATTAAATCGCCGGATACTAAAGGCAATCGGGTCGATATGCGGCTTGCGCCCACCAACCATTTCAGCCACCAGCTTGCCGGTGCTGGTGGCCATGGAAATGCCTGACATGCCGTGGCCCGTGGCCACCACTAAATTCCGATGTTTTGGAGCTCGATCAATGATCGGCAGGTCATCATACACCATGGGTCGCATACCAACCCACTCTTCCGACATAGGGCTGCTGAACGGCGCTTTCAAGAATTCCGCGGCAGCTGCCGTCAGATTTTGAATTCGCCGGGCACAGATGTCGGAATTCAATCCTGAAAATTCCATGGTACCACCCAGACGAAACCCGCTTTTCCAGGGTGTCGCCACAACGCTTCTTTCATAAAAGTAACAGGGCATTTGGGGACAGGTTTCTGGTCGGGGCATCGTCAGGCTATAGCCTTTGCCGGGTTGAACCGGCAGGTCCAGCTTTAATTGCCGGGTCAACTGCGGCGTCCAGGCACCCGTCGCCAGCACATATGCGTCAGCCGTATAAGCGCCACGGACCGTTCGGGCGCCTCGAATCTGCCCGTCACCGGCAATCAACGATTTCAGCCGGCAATTTTCTTCGACGGCAACGCCCTGCGCCCTCAAAAGGCGCTGCCAGGCTCGCATCAGCTTATCCGGTCGCAGGTGACCGTCCGTTTTATGGTACCAGGCACCGTACAGGCCCCTGCGCAAAGCCGGTTCCAGTCGATAGAGCTCATCACCGATTACTGAAAGCGCATCATGACCATATGGCTTTAATAGGGCATTGGTTTTGCCATATTTTTGCATTGCGGAGCGGGATTCAAATGTCATCAGAACACCTTTCTCTTCCCAATCGCATACGATTTGTTCTTCTTGGAACAGTTTTGCATACAGCGTTCTGGAATGGGTCAAGATTTGTTCTCTGGCTTTAATGGCGTGCATCAGATGCTCGCGGTTGCATTTGCGGGCAAAGTTCAGAAGCCACATAAAGCGCTTTTTATCAGGTGCCAGCTTAATATACAGCGGTGAGTGCCCCTGCAGCCAGCGCTGGGTTTCATGCCGGAGGGTACCGGGGGCGCACAGCGGGACAAGGTGGCTGGTAAAAATCAAACCGCAGTTGCCGTGGGAGGCGCCGGCTCCGATGGTGTCCTGTTCGATCAGACGCACTTGGTGGCCGGCTTTTGACAAGTAATAAGCACTGGCCAGTCCTATAATCCCGCCGCCGATAATCAGAGCATCGCTGTTTTTTTGCATGAATGGCTGTGTCTCCTGCTTATTTGGACTTTTTAACCATATGAAAATGAGGCCGGTGTGTCAACTTGGCCCGCTGCGGGTACTGCGGTATCGGCAGCAAGCCGCGGTTGCAGGCGAAAAAAGATAATGCATTTTTGAGGTGACGAATGGCCAAAAGACGTTTATACTGAGTCCATTCAAATTGGGGTTCATATGCGAATCATCCTCGAGCGGGCCCCGAAGCGCTTGTGCCGTGATTGCGTTAGCGGGTATGTTCACAAGAAAAATGACAGAAGCCACCATAAGAGCGGGTCGGGTTTTGAAAAACCAATCGATTTCAAATCAAATGTACATCTGAAAATTTCAGAACGCCATGAATTTCATTGAAAAACATCTTCAGATCTTTTTGCTCGTTTATATGCTGATGGGTGGCTTTTTCTTCTATTTGATGGGCATATCGATTGATACTATCTTCGTGCCGACGATCGAACAACCGGAGGGATTCTGTCAAGAATGGACTGAAAGGGCATTCCGATGGCACCGGGCACAGGATTGTGTGAAATTTAGCAATTACCTTGAAGAGCTCAAATACAAACATAATAAACGCATGGAGAAGCGATCGGCCCGCAAGGTCCTGTTTCTCTTTTTGCTGGCCACCGGTATTACCTACCTGTTGATGGTTTTGCGACCCACACTTTTTTTTGAAAAGGGCAACTATTTAAAGTACACCACCGGCATCATCGCCACCGCAGTTTTGATGGGGGTTGTGCTGGGATTTATGATGCCCATTATTTATCAGGCATTGCTGCCGGCCCCCCCGGATTGGCTACCGCAAGAATTCATGGAAATCCGGCGCGCGCGGACGGAGTTGATTTTAAATGAAATTGCTGAAAGGGTTC
>JASFJF010000362.1:0-4695 GCA_050122255.1 Desulfobacterales bacterium | reverse complement strand
AAGGAGGCAATTGCCGCAATAAAGATGCCGCCGACCATCGGAATCCAGGCTTTGAATTTAAATTCCTGACCGAAGAAGGTAAAACGAATATTGCCGATAAAAAACGTCAGCGCCCAGCCGACGAGCACCAGAATATAGGCTACAATTTTATAGCCACCCACCAGATTGATCCACAGGGCCGAGGCCACCACCGCTGCGACCGCCAGCCACATAAACGTCCAGGAGCCCTCTACGATTTTAACGCCCTGATCGGCGGTATCAGTCTTTTGGGCAACCGCCTTTTCGAATGCCTGAGCTGCTGCTTTGGCTTCTTTCTTGCGGGCCGCGCCCTTCGGGGTGAGCTCATAAATCAGAAAGGCACCGATAATGAAGACGATGATCCCGAAATATCCCAGATAGGCCTTGAGCGAAATCTTTCCGGCGGTCAGCTCCGGTACCAGCCAGGAGCCACCGACACCGCCGATCGCCAGGCAGATGCCCAGCGGCGCCACCAGGCGCCCCATGCGGTAGTAGTTAAAAGATGAAATTGCACCGCTTAAGCCGACCAGCCACTGGTTAGAGACACGAATGGAATCGGTAAGCAATTTGTTGACCGGATTGCCCTTGCCGAAGGACTTGGCGTAGTCGGCCAGCCCGAAGATGGTAATGTGCCCCACACCGGCCATGATACCGCCGAAGGCACCCACTGTTGAGAAAATCCACCCAACCCAGATGGCCCACAGTAGACCGATGATAACATTGGGCTTGGGCGCACCGGGCACTCCCAGATAGCCCTGCGGATCGCCCGGTTTGATGACAGCCTTGGTCTTTTCGGCAAAATTGTCGTCTTTTAGACTACTTTCGATGGCCCGTTTCATTTTGCCCGGCACGCCGTCGGGTGTTAATTCAGAACCCGACTGGGCCAATGCCAGGGTGGCAAATGTTAACAGAACAAAAATACCCGTAATCCAAAAAAATCTTGATGCTTTCACAGTCCCCTCCTTTTTAGTCTATCGGCTTTCAACTTTATGTATTTGTTCGTTAAAAAGATTTATGTTCAGACGACATAATCGTCAAAAAAAGGTTGTGAACGAGGGTAAAAGTGAATATATTGTTCCTTTTTGTAATTCGCAAGTTTTTATGCTTAAAAATGTTTCCATATGCAACTATATACAAATCTTATCACCGAGAGACCAATTTGTATTTCAAACGGAGGTAACCATAACGTCATGAGAGAATCGGTATTTAGCATATGTGGAATGTGTACGGTCAGGTGCCCCATTCAGGTTGAGGTTGAAGACGGGGTTGTCAAATGGATCGAAGGTAACCCCCAGGATGCCGCTATGGCCGGTCGATTATGTGCCAAAGGCTCCGCCGGCATAGCGATGCTGTATGACTACGAACGGCCCCAACACCCTCTGATCCGGGAAGGTAAGCGCGGTGAAGGCAAATGGAAAGAGGCCACCTGGGATGAGGCTCTGGACTTCATCGCTGATAAATTGAAAGGCATCATTAAAGAGGACGGTGCCCGGGCTATTGCACTCAGCGACCGCGGCGGCCCTTTTCGCGATCTGCACCGCAGTTTTTTGCGCGCCATAGGCTCACCCAATTATTTCAACCATGACTGCACCTGTGCGCGCAACGTTCAGCATGCCGCCTTGTCGCTGTTTGGTTCGGGGCGCAAAACCTTCAATTACGATTACGGCAACTGCAAGCATTTGATCTTATACGGCCGCAATGTCTTTGAATCCCTGCGTGTTAAAGCGGCCGCTAAAATTATGGAAATGCTCGATAAGGGCGGCAAAATTACCTACATCGACCCCCGGGCAGCCGGCACTGCCATGAAGGCCACCCGCTATTGGGCGATTCGACCCGGCACGGACTACGCGCTGAATCTGGGAATTATCCATACGCTGCTGCGTGAAAAGTTGTATGATGCCGAATTTGTAAAAAAATGGGTGCTGGGACTCCAGGAGCTGGAATCGTTTGTCATCCCCTATACCCCTGAGTGGGCCGCTCAGGAAACCGGAATTCCGGCCGATGAAATCATTGCCTTTGCGCATGAAATCGCCGAGGATCGACCGGCGGTTATTTTCCACCCCGGCTGGATGGTGGCGCGCTATCTGGATTCGTTTTACGCGATTCGATCGATCTATATCTTGAACGCCCTGATGGGTGCTTTTGAGTCTCCCGGAGCGCTCTTTTTCCAGAAGGGCCCCGGCGATGTCGGCAAAAAAGGCCTCAAATCCCTGATGGATACCATCCCCAAGCCCGAAGAGAAACGGGTCGACGGCTGCGGCTGGAAACACAAGCATTTTGAAGCCGGGCCGGGATTGCTGAATCTGATGTACCCGCACATCGCAAACAAAGATCCGTATCCGATCAGGGCCTATATCGCTTTTCGACACGATCCGCTGCTGGCTTTGCCGGATCCGGAAGCCCAGAAGAAAGCATTTGACAAATTGGACCTGCTGGTGGCCATCGACGCCAATTACAGCGAGACCGCCTGGTACGCCGATGTGCTGCTGCCGTCGGCAACCTATCTAGAAAAATCAAGCGTATTGTCAACCGGCAAAGGCCTCAAGCCTCAGTTTCAGATGCGCAAAAAGGCGGTAGATCCCCGTAACGAGGCCAAACCGGATTGGTGGATTTTCAAATCACTGGCCGAGCGCCTGGGCGCCGGCAAATATTTTAATTTCAACGATATCGAAGACTTCTGGAAATGGCAGCTCGAGGAAACCGGTTTCAAATTGGCCGATTTCGAGAAAACGGGAACGGTCCCCCTTACCGATAAGGCCGTCTGGTGGGATCGCCTCAAGGATCTGAAATTCAAAACGCCTTCGGGCAAAATAGAACTTGTATCCAGCCGGCTGGCCGAAAGCAACATCGCGTCCTTTAAACCCTATGAACGCCCAAAGGAGCCGGAGCCCGGGCATTATCGCCTGGCATTCGGGCGCAGCCCGGTTCACACCCACGGCCGCACCCAGAACAATCCGGTCCTGAGTGAAATCATGCCCGAAAATTCACTGTGGCTCAATGCCGATGAAGCCGCAAAACTGGGAATTGCCAATGGTGACCGTGTCCAGGTGACGTCCTCAGACGGCAGCCACAGTGGTACCATTAAGGCCTTTGTGACCGAATTTATCCACCCCGAGTCCGTATATATGGTTCATGGATTCGGCCGCAAGGTCCCCTGGCAGACCCGCGGGTACAATAAAGGTTTGGGCGATTACCGCTTTGAAACCGGCCTGCTGGATGTCTACGACCCGGTCGGCGGGGCCATCGCGCTGCTGGAGTGTTTTGTGAAAGTCGAAAAAGCCTCGTAACTCGAATGCAATCGGAGGAATATCCATGAGCAAATATTACATTTATCAGGACACCCGGCGCTGCATCGGATGCTTCAGCTGTGAGTCTCATTGTAAAATGAAAAATAACCTGCCAATCGGGCCGCGCCTGACCCAGATCATCACGGTCGGTCCTAAAAAAGTGAAAAATTTACCCCGCACGTCCTGGGTGTTTATGCCATGTTTCCACTGCCAGGATCCGTGGTGTGTATCGGCCTGCCCGACCGGGGCCATGCAAAAACGCGCCAAGGACGGTATTGTTTTTGTGGAATCTGACCTGTGCGTCGGCTGCAAGGCTTGCATCACCGCCTGTCCCTGGGGGACGCCTCAGTGGAATCCGCAGACCGGCAAAGCGGTTAAATGCGATTACTGCATGGACCGCGTCGATCAGGGTCTGGAGCCGGCCTGTGTGACCAAATGCGTCACCAAATGCCTGCATTTCGGTGAACCGTCGCTTAAATCTCAGAGCCGGCGGGAACGGCATGCCCGGCAGGTGGCCGATTTTGACTAAAAGTAGTTTAAATAGCTGAAACGCCGCATCCGGATGATGCGCTCACGCGCAGGGTTCAGGTATCGGTGCGTCATCGGTTTTTCGGTTTGGGAGAATAAAATGTCCGCACAGATCTGTCCGGTTCACCACAGCGTCACAACGCTCGGTGAAATGATCGATTCGGGTCAGCTAAAAACCCCCCGCAATCGATGGACGGCAGAAGAAATAAAAACACTCATCAATGATATTGCCTGGGGCAACGCCGGTACCGAACATCTGCCGGTTGTTGATGCCAAAGTTCAGCAGCTAAAGGCCGAGTGCGCCGATGACGCCTGCCGCGATGTTGTCGATTTCATCGAATCGGTTGTTTCTCAAAACCGGGAAACGTTCATCAGTCATATCGATACCCACAACTGCCCCACCGGCGAATGTGTTAAACTCGCACCGGCGCCCTGCCAGATGACCTGTCCGGCCGGGCTGGATATCCCCACCTATGTCACCCTGATCGGCCTGGGGCGAGATGCCGAAGCCATCGATGTCATCCGAAAAGACTGCCCTTTTCCCTGGGTCTGCGGTCTGGTGTGCACCCGCCCCTGCGAGTTAATGTGTGTGCGCGGCCGCATCGACACATCGATCGCCATTAAATATCTCAAAGGTTTCGCGGCCGAGCGTGCCATGTCGGAGGGCAGCTACCGCAATCCTCCCAGGGCGCCTGCCAAAGACAAAAAAGTGTGTGTGATCGGTGCCGGGCCGGGCGGATTGAGCGCCGCTTATTACCTGGCTCTGAAAGGGTATGGCGTTCGCGTCATCGAACAGCATGCGGTGGCGGGCGGCATGTTGCTGCTGGGTATTCCCCGCTATCGGCTGCCGCGCGAAATTATC